>CAZPCZ010000016.1:0-22875 GCA_964585225.1 uncultured Gammaproteobacteria bacterium | reverse complement strand
GCGGCGAAGGAGTGGCTGTTCCGGATGAACATGCCCATGGACAGCTTCGAGTCGCTCTTCCGGAAATTCGTATGAAACAGTTCGGAGGTGACGAGATCGCGCGATTCCTGCGAGCCGTCGACAAGCACCTGTCGAACCGCTTCGACGTTGTGATCATCGGAGGCGCCGCGGCGGCGCTGTCGTTTGGAGCGGAGAGCAGCACCCTCGACGTCGACACCGCAACAAGCGTGGCCCCCATCGAAGGGGCCTTCGAGAAGGCTCGGAAGGAGACGGGTCTCGAAATCCCGATCGGACGGACTCCGGTATTCGAAGCGCCGTACGAGTACGAGAGCCGGCTCAAGCGTCTGGCCCGTCGGGGCCTCAAGAAGCTGAGGATCTTCGTCCCCGACAAGCACGACTGGGCGTTCATGAAAATCGTGCGGCTCTACGACAAGGACATCGAGGACATCAAGGAGGTCGCCGCGAAGATCGGATTCGACAAGGACCTCTTCCTGAAGCGCTTCATCGACGAGATGACGCACATCGAACCGGCCAAACGGCTGGTCCAGTATTTCGTAGCCATGATGGAAGAGCTGTACGGAAAAGACGAGGCCGATAAGATGGAAGCCGCGATTCGTAAAAAGTGGAAGATCGCCTAACGCTTTGGCGTCGACCGGCATCCAAGTTAAGGGAACCATGATGAGAAACGCACGAGAGATGTTCACGGAACGGGAGCGGACCGCGGCCATGGTCCTCCGGCGCTCGACCGACCGGCAGGAACAGAGCACCCCCCGCAGCGCCAGGAGATTAAGGCCTATACCGCGAAGCACGGCTACACCATCGTCACCGAGTACGTCGACGACGCGATCTCGGGCGACGACCACGCCAATCGCGGAGGATTCTTGCATCTCATGAAAGACCTGGAAGCTCCCGGGCGTACGTGGAACTTCATCCTGACCGGCGACCGCTCCCGGCACACGCGGGCCGACGTTTTCGAGGCCGCGACCTACGCCGACCGCGTGCTCAAGGCCGGCGCCGACGTCGTCTACTGCGCCGAGAACAAGACGCTAAGCGGCGAGAATCCCGCCGTCTGGGCGATCGAGACGCATCAGAAGCACGCCGTCCTCGAGCAGATTTCTCACGACACGCTCCGGGGAATGCTCGCCCAGGTCCTCCGGTCGAAGCTCGAGGCCATTCACGGCGTTTCCGGCCCGAGGCCGCGCAAGAATCTCGCGCAGCTCCGCGAGAAGCTCACGGTGCTCGAACGACTCGACGCGCGCGATCGGGCCAAGATCGGGATGGAAGACGAGTATCAGCTGTTGAAGGCCGAGATCGCGGAGGCCTCCGCCATTCGCCAACCCATGATCGACGAGATCGTCGGATGGCTCCGCGACCTGAGCAAGTTCGACGAGCTCTCATCCGAGGACAGGAAGGCGGCGCTCGCCAGGATCGTGGATCGGATCGTGCTGCGCTTCGAGCGCAAGAAGGTCGGCGCGCGCGAGCGGTCGGTGTTCGTGAAGGGCACGCTCGAGGTATTCCCGCTGCCGAAACGAAATGGGGGCCCCGGTGAAGGGACCCCCAGTTTCCGAACAAATGGTAGCGGGGGCCCGTTCCGCGTCGGACAGAAAGTAGCACTCACCTTCGGCCCATCCGACATCCAGCGCATTCCGCCCCCTGAACAATCGCCCACATGAACTGCTTCGTCTCCGCGTCCCGGATCGCCCGGGACGCTGGGACGGCGTAGGCTCTTTGACAATCGGACGACCGACGGGTCGATGCTCGAATCGGCCAGACCCGGGGCGCCTCCACACATGGCGGAGAGCCCCGGGGCCTTCTGGCCCATAGAAATATTTCGCATCCCTTTCCCTCTTTCCCTTTCCCACGCGGACCCCTCCCGAGACATGGTTGGGGTCGGAGCGCGGCTTGATGCGAAGGCTTCAAGTCGCATGAACCAGGCCATCGGGTTCCCGGAACCTCGCGACTCGCGGCGCACGGACGCCGATTCGTGGCCGAGTACGAGCGCAGGTGCGGACGGGAACCGGCGGAACCGAGGCGTCCCGGCATCCGTAGTCACCCAGCTTCGGCGCGGACGACCGATGCTTCGGTCGTTCGCGTGCGACGGGCGGCGCGCCCCACGGGGTGCGTCGTCCAGGCGAATGGGTGGCGAATGAGCATAGATCCGTTCGGTCGATCGGCGGGAGGCCAAGGTGCTCCGGGAGGGACTCTTGTCCCTGTCGGACTTCCGCCCCGAGCCCCGCTCTCGGGCTCGGTCACGAATGCGGGGTCCCGCGCGGGCCTCGAGGGAGCGACGAGCGCGCAGGAAACGGCGCCCAGCCAGTTTCCTGACGCGCCCAACGGCCAGCAGCGAGCCGAAATTCGCTGTCTTTCCAGAATCGCGGAAGCGATTCCGTGCTGAACATTCGATTCCACGCGAAAAACGAAGGCACCGGTTGAAGTTGTGCACAGAGATACTCCAGGAGGACGCTTGAGTCTCAAGAACGAGCTGCACGATCGGCTCGGGCGCGCGTTCGAACGGTGGCACGAACTGCGCGCGGAGGGCGAGACGAAACACGAGCTCAAGATGGAGGGCATCCGCGCGCATGGCGACGTCAACCACTGCACGCGGAACCTGATCTTCTCGGCGAACACGTTGCACACGTACGAGAAGATCCTCGGCCGATTCATCGACTCCTGTCCGAACGCGCAGTGCCTCAAAGACCTCGGTAAGCGCGAGTTTGGCGCGTTCATGGACAAGGCGATCACGAACGGGCTGGCGGTGAAGACGCTGAAGCAGTACGGGAGCGCCCTCTCGAAATACGGGGCCCTGACCGGCCAGACGCGGAGTTTCGCAAACCTGGCCGAGCGCTACGCGCGCAAGGTGAGCGCACTTGCACGCGCCGGCGAACTGCGCGGCCCGTCGCGCATGACCCCGACCACCGCAGTCCGCGACCGAATGATCGAGATTCTGCGCGTGTGGGACGCCCGCCACTTCGACCGCACCGGCGAACCCCGCGCCTACCATCTCGCGGCGCTCATCCAGAAGGAGACGATGGCGCGTGGCATCTCGGCGACGGAGCGCTTCACGTCGGCATCGCTCCTGGACGGCAGTCGAATCACGATCATCGGCAAAGGTGGCCGCTGCGACGTCTTCGATGTCTCGCCGCACGTTTACTCGCAACTCGGCGCGTGGTTCAAGCACAATCCCGGCCCTCTCGCCGATCTGCGCGGCTATCAGTGCGCTTATGCCCGCGCCATCACGGCCGCCGGCGGTTACGCCACCGGCACTCACGGCGCCCGCCGCGCTGCGGCGCAGGAGGCCCATGTCACGGCGTACGCGGGTTATAGTGCCGCAGGTCTTGCACCGCGAACGGCATCTGATCGAGCGGCCGGAGACGTCATCGAACGACTGGGCCATAGTCGGGATCGGAGAGACCATCGACGGTGGTATTTGGGAGGAAGGTAGACGTGGCGCACGAACGCGGATGGATGATTTGGCATGGGCCCGACATTTCGTATACTGAGCAACTCTTACGGCAGAGGCCACCGTGATCCCGAAGGTCCCCACAAACGAGAAAGAACTCCTCCCCCTCCTGAAACAAGGAGAAGGGACGGCTCTTGAGTTCAAGCGCTCGACAGCGGAACTCAGGGAAGCCCTGCAAACGCTCTGCGCCTTTTTGAACGGCTCCGGCGGCTTGGTTCTCTTCGGTGTACGAGCCGACGGCACTGCCGAAGGGCAGGAGGTTTCAGACAAGACGCTCCGCGAGATCGCCCAGGCCCTCGACAAGTTCGAACCGCCCGTCAACCTGCCGGTGGATAGGCTTGCCGTCGCCGAGAAGCGGGACATTCTCATCCTTCGCGTAAAAGGAACGTCGGACTCCTTCCCCTTTACCTATGAAGGCCGTCCCTATGAGCGGGTCGGCAGCACCACCCGCAAGATGTCACAGGAGACGTACGAGAAACTCCTGTTGGAGCGCGGCCATGCCTTGCGTCGGTGGGAAAACCAACCGGCGGAGGGGCTTACGCTGAAAGACCTGGATCGGAGGGAGATCCTTCGGACCCGCGAGCTCGCCATCCAGCAGAATCGCATTTCGCCCGCCACGGGGCGGGACATCGGAGAGATTCTCGACCGCCTCGGTCTTCGCGTGAACGGGGTTCTAACTCAGGCGGCGCAAGTGCTTTACGGAAAGCAGTTCATCTCGGGTTATCCGCAGTGCCAGCTCAAGATGGGCCGTTTCCGCGGCACCGAGATCACAGGCGAGATCGTGGACAACCGGCAGGAGCGCATGAACGCCTTCGCCATGGTGCGCGAAGGGATGGCGTTCCTGGAGCGGACCATGCCTCTCGGAGCGCGATTTCCGGAGGGCAAGATTTTCCGCGAGGATCGCTTTCCCATTCCGCTTGGGGCGCTTCGAGAGATCCTGCTCAACGCCGTCATGCATCGCGACTATTCGCATTACGGCGGACATGTGGCGATCGTGGTCTTCGACGACAGGATCGAAATCCGGAGTTATGGCCGCCTGCCCTTCGGCGTGACGGTGGAGCAGCTCTCAAGATCCCACCGGTCGGAGCTTCGAAATCCGTTCATCGCCGAGGCCTTTCACCGGACAGGGGCTGTGGAGGTTTGGGGGCGGGGAACGAACCGGGTGATCGCGGAATGCAAGGCGCACGGAATCGCTCCTCCGTCGTTCGAGGAGCGGGATGGGTGGGTAGTCGTCACGTTCCGCGCCCCCATCGTCCCGGCCGGGGTTGAAGAAGCGGGAGCGACGGGTTCGGAAAAAGGTAAGGAGAAAAGTAGGGAGGAAAGTAAGGAGAAAAGTAGGGAGAAAACTTTGAGGTTGATCGGAAAATCTCCGACGATCACCATCGAGGAAATGGCGGAGGCGCTCAGGTTCAGTCGCGCGGGCATCGAGAAAATAATCAAGCGTCTGAAGGACGAAGGCCGCCTCAAGCGCGTCGGGTCCGACAAGGGAGGGCACTGGGAGGTGGTGTCGTAAATCGACGGACGGCTGGAAGAGCGGGAATAATGAATAATTAAGGACAAGACAGATACTTGTAAACCAGAATCAGGCATCTTCGAAGTAATCCCCATCCACCTTCGGAATTCTTAGCGTCTTGTGGCTGACCGCGACGCCATGGTCGACCAGCAGGGTCGCCAGTCTGGCCCCGTCGATCAGTACGATACTTCCACGCGCTCGAGAGGACGCCTCGCGGGCATCCTTGGTAAAGGAACTCGTCGTCATGAATACTCCCTTGCTGGCGCCTTGGAGTTGGAGAGCACCCATGAAGCCGCGGACCTGTTCCGAACTGATTGACGCTTGCCAGCGCTTCGCCTGTACGTAGACCCGCTCCAGGCCAAGCCTGTCGAGTGAGATCACGCCGTCGATCCCCCCGTCCCCAGAGCGACCAACATGCTGGAGATCGTCACGACTCGTGCCGTATCCCATTGCATGCAACAGCTCAAGAACGAGCCGTTCGAAGGCCGTGGGATGCATTCGGGAGATTCGATCGAGCAGGTCATGGACAACGCTTTCGCGCAAGTCCTCCAGCGCGTCGGCAATCAGTTCCTCCGGACCCTGGGGTAGGACCGGCACATCGGGCGCTACGTGTTGAGTCGGCTCGCTGCCATTGCCGACTGAAATTCTCGCTACACGCCAAATGTCGGACAGTTCCTGTTGCGAAAACGGCTGCGGGTGAGCAGAGATATAGGAAGATCCCTTCGGCGTCATCACCCAGAACCCCCGGCGCGGACTCGTAGAGAGCCCGGCGCGCTTGAGCCGATCATGCGCCCAGCCGATCCGATTCTGATAGACGGACTGCGATCCGCTGGGCAAAAGCTGCTCACGATCGCCCTCACCGAGGCCGAATTGCTTCGCGAGAGACTCGTACGTGTCGCCTGTCCGCACCCCTTCGGGACGGCCAGCAAGATACCGAAGCAATGGCTCTATGAACCTATCGTAGCTGGGGACCGCCATGATTCGCTCCTTCGTTCGTCAATTCGCCCGTGGCAGCACCCGACTCTGGCGATCCGCGGACTGAATCGCGCTCAGAAGCCGCTCCACCTCGCGCTGACGGGTTGTCCACCAGTCCGTTGACCACACCCGGTGAATGGCCCAGCCCCGCGCCTCGAGAATCTCCTGGCGCATCTTGTCCCGATCCCGCGCTGAAATGGACGAGTGATAGCTTGCGCCATCGCATTCAACGCCGAGAATGAACCGATCCGGCCTGTCCCGGTGATAAACGCCCAAATCGATGAAGAACCCGCACACGCCAACCTGGCACTCGCAGTCATAGCCCGCTGCGCGAATCGCATCGGCAACCAGAAGTTCGAACTCCGAATCGGGCCCCCGGCCTGTTCGCTTGCCTTCCTCCACCAACTTCCCCGTTCGTGCATACTCGAGGTAATCACGCAGTGACCGCGCGCCGCGTGAATCCGCGACGATGTCAGAGGGAACCATCGAGCTCACGACGGTAATCCGCCTTCGGGCGCGAGTCACCAAGACATTGAGTCGACGCCATCCGGTCTCCTGATTGAGCGGCCCAAACCGCTGGTACACTTTCCCGCTTTTCGGATCACGGCCATAGGTGCATGAAATGATGATGGCGTCACGCTCATCCCCCTGAACGTTCTCGAGGTTTTTCACGAAGAACGGCTCGTGCGATTGCTCCTTGATAGATTCGAGCGCCGAGGCAAGTTCCTGGCTGGTTCGGCAGCGATCGTCAAGCAGCGTTTCGAGGTGCTCACGCTGGGGAATGTTGAGTGTCACCACGCCCAAGGTCTCATTCGGATGCTTGCGCGCATGCTCTAGAATCAGCTCAACCACCCTCTCCGCCTCCGCCGTGTTCTTTCGATCAACGTATGTTCCATTTTCCACGTATTGAAATTCGATCCCGCAGTCGGATGAAGCGCGATCAACGGAAGGGGGCAGGATCAGGCGGCTCGAGTAGAATTGGTGATTGGAAAAGGCAATCAGGCTCTCGTGCTTGCTGCGGTAGTGCCACCGCAACTGGTGCATGGGCGGGTACGCCTGTTGGAATACGTCGAGAATGGATTCCGTTCCGTCCAGCGCCCCAGCCTCGTCAGGATCGTCCACATCCTCTCCCATCCGGTCGAAGAAATTCGTGGGGGGAAGTTGCTTCGGGTCCCCCACCACAATCACCTGCCGAGCTCGCGCAATTGCTCCGAGGGCCTCCTCTGGCTTGAGCTGTGACGCCTCGTCCATGACGAGCAAATCAAACGGATCGGTCTTCGGATCGAGATACTGGGCAACCGAGAGCGGACTCATCATGAAACAGGGCTTCAGCGCGGCGATCGCACGTCCTGCCCGTGCAATGAGCTGACGAATGGGAATGTGGCGCTTTTGCTTCCCCAATTCGTGACGAAGGAGGCCCATCTCGGTTCGGTTTGCCGGTTTTCCAGTAGCAACGCCCCCAGGTGGAATTCGTGTGGCCGCCTCGCTGGCCGCCTCAACACGGTTCAGCTCCGAGCGAGAGATTCTTCTCGATATCTTCGCCGGTGTATTCCAGCTCGTAGGCGTACGTCGGCCCCTCCTGGCTGCGCTCGCGATGCATCGAGACGGGCACGAGGATCAAGGGGGCCAAATATGCTTTCTCAGAGTCCTTTTGCTCGCGCCACTCGAGAAAACCGATCGCCAAATACAGGAGGTTGATCGAGGTCTCTTCGATCGCGCGAGAGGCGTCGGCACTGATAGCCCGCAGCCGCCGATCAAGTGTCTTGATATCGAGCTTTGTCTGGAGCCTGCGGTCGCGATGCTTCTCGGGGACGTCATCGCCCGACTTGTACGGTTCCGGAAGATCAGGATCGAGTTTGATCGAAACACCGTCTTCCTCGGGAGGTGCGATATCGCGCTGATCGAGTGGTAGCTGCAGTTGTCGAGGCGCTGGATCAGGGAGTGGCTGGGAATCCAGTCCGCCGGCGTTCTCGCTCAACTCTCCTACTGGCGCCTCGTCTTGGTCATCTGAGTCGTCGTCTTCTTCGGGCAACGGAATCAGTTCCATTGCCTTGGACTGCTTGACCAGGGTCTCGTAGACTTGGTCCGGCTGTTCATCGACGATTTGGACAACGCGGGCTGATCGATCGCTGTAACGGAAGTTCAAAAGACGATTACTGGTCGTCAGATCGAGGAGTTTGTGGCGAACGCGTGCACGATCCGCGATGAGGTCTGACAGTGGGAGGCCTGGGGTCCGACCGGTAGGCATAGCGTTTTCACTGAACGCGAGACCGGGATCACACGGGGCGCGCAAGCTTCACGCCACCTCCCCCGCCTCGCCGAGATCAGTACCCCTATTCTAGCCTGCCGATGCCTCTCTGGGGGCTGCTTGTTCTTCCCGATGAATATCTTGCCGACCGGTGATGTCGTGATGGTCGCGATTTCTCTATCCCACCCCCTCTCCTGCTTCCCACCAAAGGATGCCAGGACATCGACCGAGGTGACCCTTGCAACAGGCGGGCCTGGCCCTGGAGACGAGCGGGGAAACAGGTGGACCGGCGGAGTGCGCGCTGGGGCCCCGCCTGTGGAGAAGAAGATTCAGAGAAATGTGATTTTTTTCGAACGTTTTGACTTCGAACCGCTTTAAGCTGATAGCAAGGGAGACACTGTTCTTTGAAGCCGTCGCCGGACCCCCTCGAACCTGCGGTGGGAAGACTGGGCTCTCCAGTCCTCGGTGCCGTCCGAGTCAACACATGTACTCGATTCACGGACGTCCTGGAAGCGGATCGAGCAAAACAAGAGTCCGAGACTCCAGGTATTCGGACATGAACAAATCGCTGCGCCCGAGCGCCTTGGCGGCCTCGCGGCGCGCAACCATGGTCGCTGGTCTGTAGGCAGCTCAAGACACTCGTGCCTGCCCTTGGCAGGCACGGCCTTACTCCGTTGCAGACGTACGTTCGGAGACGGTTCCATCCGCCTCTGATGGACTGGTGAAGTTCCGCTCGTCCATTCTCGCCGCCAAGAACACATGAGGCGCCCCCTGCGGCGCCAACGACGAACACATCGGCCACACGCTCCGCTCTCAAGCGGACCTGACACTTCCTTCCAAAGCCTCTCCACTACGCGATCTTCCCCGACGCGAAGATTCTCCCACCCCTCCCCTCCCCCGCCTTCATTTCTCATTTTCCAAAGGAGAATAATCGATGAACGAAGAAGTGGCGGAATGGATCATGGCCCATCGCAACCGAGGCATCGGGTTCCTCGTCGACATCTTCGGCCTCCACGCCGAAGACGCCGAGGACGCATTCGGCCAACTGGTTCTCCGGTGGCTCGAGAAGCCGCCGAGGTTCGTCACTCAGAAGTACCTTCTCCAGGGCTGCTACTTCGCCGGTCGGGATTTTCTCCGGAGCCACGCCCGCGACCGGGGCATCATCGAACTCGATGCCATGCCCGAGGAGAGCTGCCCCGGCGAAACTGCCCGCGAATCCTCGACCACCGACGAGCAGGATCGGCACATCGCGTCGCTGGAACCGCTGACGAAGCGGGCCGTGGTTCTCGTCAGCGAGGGCCATACGCGCGAAGAAGCGGCTGAGCTGCTGAACGTGCCCGCCTCGACGGTGCGCCGCTGGTTCTGCGTGCTCCGGGAGGAGATCAGAAAGGAGTGCGCGTGATGCGAGCGTTCCGACCCGGAATTGCTTTATCATGTGACAGGAGAGAGATCGTGAACGAGAAACTCTCCGGACCTGATTCCACGCTCTCCCAGGATGCAATCGCAGAACGAATGGCCGTTCGGCTCACGAATGAGCCCAGCCCGGACTCGAACCTCGAGGGCTTCCTCGCAGAGATCGCCATGGCCCTCTGGATCGCCGATGCCGAGGCGCGAAAGAAATCCGCTGCGGCGTGACACGGACTGACACTCGGAGAGGATAGAACGGACGAAGACTCGGCCCGCGTCGGAAAGCCGCCAACGAACTTCGGAGGAAAAAGCGATGAGGTCGAGCCGCGAGATGATGGCGCCCGGCGTTCGCTCCGCCGTAATGCTCCTCCGCCGATCGACGGACCGACAGGAGAAGAGCATCCTCCAACAGCGACAGGAGATTCCGAAGTGGGCGGACGCCCAGGGCATCGCCGTCGTCGGCGAATACGTCGATGACGCCATCTCGGGCGATGACCACGAACGCCGGGATGCGTTCAATCGGCTCATGGTGGATCTGGAGAAACCCGACCGCTCCTGGCGGCTGATTCTCACGTACGACCGCGCACGACACACGCGGGCCGATATCTTCGAGGCGGCGAGCTACGCGGATCGAATCCTGAAGGCCGGCGCGGACGTCGTCTACTGCGTCGAAGGAAAATCCCTCAGCACCGACCATGAGATGGTATGGGCCATCGAGACTTTCCAGAAGCACGAGGTCCTCAAGCAGACGTCGCGCGACACACTTCGCGGCATGCTCGCCCTCGCGCGGAAAGGCTACTGGTGCGGCGGACCCATCCCCTACGGCTTCGATGCCGAAATCGTGGAGAAAGGATCGGAAGAGCCCGTGCGGCGCATCCGCACGGTTCGCCGAGCGCACAGGCAACCCGGCGGTCCGCAGGACGCCGCAATCCACCACATTCTCGACGTGAAGGGCGAGTTCGTCCGCGAAGTCCGATCGTCCACGGAGAATTTCTTCCCGTTGAAATCGGACGGAGAGCTCACCCGCCTCGTGCAGGGTGACCCCCGCCGCGTCGAGGCGGTGAAATTCATCTTCGACGCGATGGCGAATCGCAACATGGGATTCAAGGCCATCGCCCGAGAGCTGAACTCCCGCAAGATTCCTCCGCCGGGAGGATGGGGCCTGTGGTGCGCGAGCGCGGTCAAGGCGATCGTCCACAATCCGATCTACCACGGGGTCCTCGAGTGGAACAGCCGCACCGAAGCCAAGTACACCTTCGTTCAAGATGGGAACATGGTCCCGAAGCCGCGAAGCGCCAAGGGGCAGGTGTTCGAGCACGAAGAGCAGGACCGCATCCGCTTCGACCTGCCCGATCTCGCGATCGTCACGCCCGAGCTTTGGCATCGAGCTCATCATGCCCGCGTTCAGCGTCAGGACACGAATTACCGCCAACGCGAAGGGCTTCAGACCCGCTCGATCCTCGGGGGACTGGTCTACTGCGGCGACTGCGGCGCGCGAATGTACGGGCATCAGGTGACGGCGAAGAAACTCGTCGGCGGCGAGACCCGCACCTACAGGCAAACTCACTACGTCTGCTCGACCTACCTGACTCGCGGCTCCAATCAATGCTCGTACAACAGGATCGATCGCGCCTCCCTTGAACGATGCATCCTGGGGAAGATTCGCGAGATCCTGGCTCCCCTTCTCGATTCTCCCGCGGTTCGCCAAAACGTTCGAGCGCGACTTCAGGCCATGTTCGGAGGATCTCGCAACACCTCTACGAGATCCCACCAGAAGCGCGTCGCTGAATTGCGGAAGCAACTCGGCGTCCTCGAACGACTCGAGGCCCGCGAACGCGAAACCATCGGAATGGCGGCGACCTACCACGACATGCACGAGGAACTGGCGCGACTCTCGAAGCACGCGGAGCCCGGCTCGACCGAAGCGTTGGTCAACATCGACCTGCTGACCGATCAGGTGATGCAGTGCCTGGCGAGCCTGAAGGAATTCGAGCAGTTGCCGCCGCTGAAGCAGAAGGCCTTCTTCGCCAAGTTCGTCGATCGGATCGATCTGAAGTTCGAGCGCGTGGTCCGGCGCAAGCGGCAGCGATCCGAGTTCAAGTCCGGGGTCGTGGAGCTGTACACGCTATTCGGGAAAGGTGATGGGAGTTTACGGCTGGGTAATAGCGGGGGCGCCTCCTGCCGACAAAAAGAACGAGTGGCCGCCCTGCGAGGAAGTCGTCATCACCCTCGCCAAAGACGGCAACACGCTCGTCCCCGAAAACTTCTAGCTCCCTTTTCGCTCTTTGAGAATCCGAAGATCGCTGCGTCGCGTGCGGCGCGGGGTGGGGGCCCCCTGCCATTATCAATCCCCTTTGCCCTTGGCCCCCACCCCCACCTGATGACTCGTCCGTCCCGGGACCCACCACTCCGGTTTGGGCGAGGCGTCGGGCAGTTCGTGAGCGAGCGGCGATCGATCGGCGGCTTCATGGATGGACCGAGGCCGCCCGGAGATCCTCGTCCCGAGGCTCCGCAACGAAGCGGAATCGCGCGTGGTTCCGACGGGACGTTATGCGTGCAGGAAACGGCGGGGACTGCCGTCTCCTGCACGCTCGTTCGCCGTAGCTCTCCCCCAAAGGGAGCGAAGGCGGAGGGTTTTGCGGCGCTCACCCAGCCGAAAGCGCCGTCGTCTGAGAATTCGGTGCCGATGCGCCGGATTCGGCTCTGAACACCATCGAAAATCGCGCGAATTGAAAGGCGTCCGTCCGGATCGGTGGACGGGACCAAAGTCTATCTGGAGAGGAGGGAACCGTGAGTCTTCACGCGATGAAGGAGGAGCTTCATCAGCGGCTGTGGGCGGCCCAGGAGCGCTGGCTCGCTCTCCAGGGGACCGGGATCGGGAAGCATGACCTTAAGCTGGCGGGGCTACGCGAGCATGGCGATGCGTACCACGAAACGCGGCACCTGCTCTTCTGGGGCAAGACGCGGGTTGACTACGAGCACGTGCTGAAACGCTTCATCGAGTTCTGCCACGAGCGCGGCCGGGAACGGAACTCCGACATCGACAAGCGCGACATGCGCGACTACCTCAAGCAGCAGATGGATCGCGGCGCGACCGCCTCGTACCTGGAAAAGATCAAGAGCGCCATCGTGAAGTTCGGTGCGCTCTACGGCAAGTACGAAAGTTTCAAAGCGATGGGACGGAAGATCGCGGCGGAGATTCGGGATCGCCTGGCTGCCGGGACAACCAGCAGCCCCCTCCATCAGCGCACCACCCCCAAGCTCGCCCAGAACGCCCATGCCCGTCTCCGCGAGTTGGACGAGCGTTTCGAGGTCCGGACCGGCCTCCCACGCGGCTACCATCTCGCGGCCGAACTCCAGTCCCGCTGCGGCCTCCGGGCCGAGGAGGCGAGCGAACGAATGACGCCGAAGCGACTTTCGTTCTGCGACGTCATCGGCAAGGGCGGCCGTGAGCGAGATCTCGCGATCCCACAGGATCTGCTCGACCGCCTTCGCGCGTTCTTCGCTGAGACCGGGGCCGCGTACATCGCTCCCCTCCGTGCCTACGAGGCCGCGATCCGCCGCGCCGTCCTCGCCGTCGGAGGCCGGTCCACCGGCACCCATGCCCGCCGCCGCCTGTGGGCCGAGGAATTCAAGCGCTCCAGATACCGTGAGTACATAGCGCGGGGTCTCACCGCCGCAGCGGCCTCGGAGCACGCGCTGGCCGATACATTGGAGGCGCTCGGTCACGGCCGAGATCGACGTGAGCTACGCCGGGCGTATCTCCGGGCTGCCTGACGGTGCACCGTTCGCCGTGTTTTCCAAAACATGTTGGTTTCCTACGTAGGAAACACTCCACGATTAGGAAACTCGAAGCAGGCACCAAGTCGGCACTATGTGGGCACCATGTGCCAGATTCCGGGACCAAGTCGGGAGCAAGTGGGGATCATCTCCGCAACGCATCCGCGTGATCGTGCTCATCGTGGTCGTCGTGGTCGTCGTCGGTGGGCAACGGCTCTGGTACTCGTGTCGACGTTGGGGAACCCCTTCTCAGAAGAGGGCAGGTACGCCCTATTGCGATTTGAGGGCCAGACGCAGATCTTCGTGCTCGAAAGCCGACGCCATCCGATCGATTTCGGCCCTCGAAAGACCAAGGCTTGACGCCTGTTCGCGCCATGTCGCCACGGCTCGGCCAACCTCGGCGGCGATCGCCCTTGCCTCCTTGGCTTCCAGATCGAAGTACCCGATTACCTTCATCGCCAGCTCAAGCGATGCCGTGTTATCGTCAACGTCGATTGCGGTCGTCAGAACGCGCGGCCTGATGTCGACGGGTACTGGATTGAGATCATAGGCCGGGGCCAACCGCCAGCCATCGCTCCCGGCGTAGAGAAAGCCATGATTCCGCAGATGGTCGTCGGTATTCGAGATCAGGATGCTGAATACGATCCGCCGCCACAGAGCACGCATGTCATCCTTGGGGGCGGCGCCCTGCTGACGAAGCGCGTCCACAATCTCGAGATAGCTTCGCGTCTCGCTGTCGTTCGCGCCCAGCATGCTCATGGCGGATAGAAACGGCACGCGGACTGCGTCTGCGCGATCGAAGCGGCGTAGAAGGAGAACTGGTCTGCCGGCGGAATCGACAACGCGCCAGGTTGGGACTGAAATGCCAGCCTTAGCGGCGAGCGCAAGCGCCACGGCCTCCCAGCGTACTGCGTCGGTTTCGTCTGCCTTGTGCGGGAACTTCGCAACCGCCAGATGACCGTCGGTGTCGCGGACTGATGCCTTGGGTCGAGCGCCGCCGAGGGACGAGCCAGGTGCAAGGAGAAGGCGGAGGTCTTCGTCAGTGTCGGAGTCGCTGGCAATATGATCTGCTGCTGACAGCAAACGCGGTATCTCGATCAGCGGCGGAATCTTCGTCACAGCATCCTGCGCTAGAAACGGCCCCCCTTCCTGCTCGGCGAATCGCAAGGCGCCCTGTCGCGCTTCGTCGTTTACCATCAGGAGGTAGTCAATTTCCAAAAGGGTGCGGGGCGTCCCACCCTCGTGATCGGCCCGCCGGCGCTCAGCGCGGCGCATGAGGACTCGACCCCACCGATCAGGAGCGGAATCGCCGATCGCGCCGAACAGGGGCCTCTCGGAGCCGGTGTGAAAGGGCCCCGGCCCGAGCTTCAGGGCTGGATCAAGCGAGAATCGGTTTGGATGGTTGAGCCATGCCTTGTCGTATTCGAAAGTGGCACTCTCCTTGCCCTTCCGAATTCGTGCCCACAGCCGCCCAACTAGATGAGGCGTTTCGTTCAGGTCCACGTAGACGAGCGCTTGCTTTTCCATCACTTCCTACCCGACTGCTCCCGGTCGCTGTCCATTCGCGCCCGCCGGATGCGCTGCGGCAGCCGCTCCTCTTCGAGCATCATGCCGACAGTATCGTTCTTGGGATCAGCCAAGTCGGCAAGTCGATCAACCATGCCCAAGACGAACAGCACAGTTGCGTAAGTGCCCAGAGAGACTCCAGAGTCCCCTTTCTCAACCTTGTTGAGAGTCTTGCGGCTGATCGAGGCTCGTTCGGCCATTATCTCGACTGGTACTCGTCGGCGACGTCGAGCATCTCTGATGTCGTGCCCCAACTTGCGAAGCGCCCGCATCACAGGGATAGGGGATTTCGAGTGCAGCTCAGGATTATCGTTTCTATTTATACCCATTACATGGCTTAACGTATCTAATAATACCCGTTAAGTCAATAGCTATATATTGAGAGCTCGCAACATGATTCTATCATATTGGCCGGCAAGTTTGCCGGCTAAAATTCGATTGCACTTGACAACGCGACGATAGCTGCGTAATATCCTCATTGAGAGGAGAGACCTACGAAAATCCTTGGCGACATCCGCTCGCTGACTGGTGCCGGATTCCGCTTTGGTGATCGCGGGACCCACACCAGTCGAACGATCATGTTAAGCGAACTGGGGAGCCTTCTTGCGGCGGTGCCCGACGATCAGGCGACGCGTGACGACTTCGCCAGCGCGATCATCGACCGAAACGAACTGGCCAAGGACACCGCATCCAACCGACGACTCACGAATCAACGGCTCGGCGAACTCTATGCCCTGGACAACCGGGTGCCTCTCTTCCGCGCCATGCGGCGCGTTTGGGCGGCCGACCCACCAGGCCGCCCCCGCATCGCCCTCCTCTGCGCACTCGCCCGCGATCCGCTTCTTCGAGCGACCGCGCAGATGATTCTCGGACTGCGAACCGGCGAGGAACTCGTGCGGAATGAGTTCCTTACGTCGATCCGGAGCCATGTCGAGGCCCGACTGAACGATGCGATCCTCGACAAGGTCGCGCGCAACGCCGCCAGCTCATGGACGCAGTCCGGCCACCTCGTGGGCCGCGTTCGGAAGAAGCGGGCGGTCGTCGCCGCCACGCCGGGCGCTGTTGCCTTCGCGCTCTGGCTCGGATCGCTGGAGGGGCGCGTGGGCGACGACCTCCTTTCCTCATTTTGGTGTTCCATCTTCGACGGGCCGAAGCACACGCTTCGTGACGCCGCACTCCAGGCGAAGCAGCTCGGCCTCATCAAGGCGAGCGTTGCGGGAGATGTCGTCCAGATCGACCCGAAGGCTGTGGGGGCTTGATATGGGCAAGATCGAGGAATTAGCCACGATCTACGAGCGCCACATCTCCGCGCCATGGCCTCAGACCGTGGCCGGCTCGCAGAGGGTCATGGTCGTCGTCTACGAGAAGGAGCTTGAGCGGACCCTGCGGGCGCGGTTAGGCGAGTTCGAGCAGCGGACGGGTTCGGCGGGCAAGAAGTGGGTCTCACTGGACTGCACGCGCTGGTTTGCCGAATGGATGGCGGCCGACGAATACCGCGACGCCTACTTCGAATCCCCCGAAGACCTGACCCTGAAGCTCGAGGGCGACTTCAAGCCACACGTGGTCAGCCGTGCACGCCAGGTTCTCCGCGCTGCGGATGCCCAAACGGTCGTGGCCATGTACGGCGTGGCCTCGCTCTACGGCTTCATGCGAACGTCGGAGCTCATCCGCGATATCGAATCCGAGATTCGGGGTCGCCTGGTGGTGTTCTTCCCGGGAACGAAAGAGGGCGGGAACTATCGCCTGCTGGACGCCCGTGACGGATGGAACTATCTCGCCAATTGCATCACTCTGCACGGCGTGGGAGGAACCGCGTGAAGATTTACGAGACCCTGGAGCGCGACCCACGAAAGGTGGACCTGGCCAACAGAGGGCAGGCCCGCATTTCAGGGGATCGGTCCGCCGAGGCTATCGCCGAGCTGCGGCAGGAACTCGAATCGTTCGTGTGCGACGGCGAGTACGGACGCGCGCTCAAGCGGGTGCTGAGCGGCTTCCTGCAACGGTACGGCACGCCCCGTCAGGACGCCGTGTGGGTGAGCGGCTTCTTCGGCAGCGGCAAGTCGCACCTTCTCAAGATGCTCGGTCACTTGTGGGCGGACACGCCATTCCCCGACGGCGCCACCGCGCGTTCGCTGGTGCGAAGCCTGCCTGACGAAGTCGTAGCGTCTCTGCGGGAACTGGATACGCTTGCGACTCGCGCCGGTGTGCGCACGCTCGCCGCCGCGGGAACCCTGCCCGCAGGGAGCGGCGATTTTGTTCGCTGCACGGTGTTGTCGATCATTTTGCGCGCGTGCGAGCTTCCGGAGCAATACCCGCAGGCGATGTTCTGCTTCTGGCTGCGGGAGAACGGGCACCTCGAAGGCGTCCGGAAGGAAGTAGAAGCGGCCGGGAAGACGTGGCTTGGCGAGCTGAACAACCTCTACGTGAGCCCGCTCATCGCCCGCGCGCTGTTGAAGAGGGACGCCGGACTGGGGCGCGACGAGCGAGAGGCGCGGCAGGCTATCCGGGCGCAGTTCCCGCCGCAGACCACCGATCTCACGACGACACAGTTCCTCGACGCGGCACGGAAGGCGCTGGGCGGAGCTTCGGGCAAGCTCCCCCTCACGATTCTCGTCCTCGACGAAGTTCAGCAGTACATCGGCGATTCAATCGATCGCGCGGTCGCGATCACGGAACTCGCCGAGGCAATCCAAGCACAGATGGACAGCCGGGTGCTCCTCGTCGGCTCCGGCCAGTCGGCGCTATCCGCGAATACGCCGCTCCTCCAGAAGATGCGCGATCGCTTTCGAGTGACCGTTCAGCTGACTGACGCAGATGTCGAGGCTGTCACGCGCAAGGTGCTCCTCGGCAAGAAGCCCAGCGGCACGAAGAAGATCATGGGGTGCCTCGAAGAGAACGCCGGCGAGATTTCAAAGCACCTCCGTGGTTCGAAGATCGCGCCGCGGAACGAAGATCAGCAGACGATCCTGGCGGACTATCCCCTTCTCCCCAGCCGTCGTCGATTCTGGGAAGAGTGCTTCCGTGCCGTGGACGCCGCCGGCACCCACAGCCAGCTGCGCTCGCAGCTGCGCATCCTCCATGACGCGCTCCTGAAGATTGCGGACCGCGATGTCGGCGGCGCGATCCCGGCGGACGCGCTGTACGACGCGATAGCGCCGGACCTGGTGAATACGGGGGTCCTCCTCAACGAGCTGAGCACCCGTATCCAGCAGTTGGACGACGGAACTCCAAAGGGGAAGCTACGCAGGCGGTTGTGTGCCCTGGTCTTCCTGATCGGCAAGTTGCCGAGAGAGTCGGCCGCCGATCCGGGCGTGCGATCGACGGCTGCCATGATCGCCGACCTCCTGGTAGACGACCTCACGTCCGATACTGGACCGCTTCGAAAGGAAGCGGAGAAAACCCTGGAGGCCCTCGTCGAGGCCGGCACGCTCATGCGCGTGGGCGATGAGTATCGTCTCCAGACGACGGAAGGCGCCGAGTGGGACCGGGCGTTCCGCGAGAAGGCTGCGGCGGTTGGCCAAAACGAAGTGGAGATCGCTGCGCGGCGCGACGACCTCTTCTCCGCCGCAGTGCAGCAAATCGTATCCGAGGTCAAGCTCCTGCATGGAGCCTCCAAGGTGAGTCGCAAACTCAAGTTGCATGTGGGTCTTCAGGATCCTCCGCCGGCGGCGGACAGCATCACGCCCTGGCTTCGGGACAACTGGTCGATCGGACAGAACGAGGTCCTCGCCGACGCCAGACGGCGAGGACAGGATGATCCCCTCATTCACGTCTTTCTCCCCAAGAAGTCGGCGGACGAGCTTCGCACGAGAATCGTGGAGGCGGAGGCTTGTCAGAAGGTGATCGATCTCAAGGGTGCTCCAACGGGCAACGAGGGAAAAGAGGCCCGCGCCAGCATGGAGAGCCGCCGGCGAGCGGCGGAAACGTCGCGCGATGAGATCGTGCGCGAGATCGTCCGGTCGGCGAAGGTCTATCAGGGCGGCGGCAGCGAGGTCTTCGGGGCGGACCTCCAGGAGAAGCTCACGACGGCAGCGAACGCCTCCATCAGCCGGCTCTTTCCCCGCTTCCCGGAGGCGGACCACGCCGCGTGGGAGCCGGCGCTCAAGCGCGCGAAGGATGGGTCCGATGAGCCGTTCAAGGTCGTAGACTGGACGCGCCCGACGGCCGAGCATCCAGTCGCCAAGGAAGTCATCGCGATTATGGGGAGCGGAAGCTCGGGAACGAAAATCCGGACCACGTTAAAGGCCGCTCCCTACGGATGGTCGCAGGACGCCATCGACGCGACTCTCATCGCCCTGCACCGGGCGGGGGTCGCGCGGGCAACGGCCAACGGCCAGCTCCTCGCTCCGGGCCACCTGGATCAGAATCGGATCGCGAGCGCGGAGTTCCGGCCGGAACGGGTCGTGCTCACGGTCCAGCAGCGGCTGACTGTCCGGGGACTCTATGGCCAGCTCGACATTCCGGTGAAGAGCGGCGAGGAAGAAGCCAAGGCCGCGATCTTCCTGGATCGGCTGACTGAGCTGGCCAACGCGGCGGGTGGCGACGCTCCGATGCCTTCTCGTCCTGACACCGCCTTCCTGGACGCCCTTCGCTCGCTCGCCGGTCCGGAGCAGCTGGCCGCTTTCTGCGAAAAGCGGAAGGAGGTTGGGACAGCAATCACCCGGTGGAAGAAGCTGAGCGAGAGAGCGGCGACGCGGCGTTCTCTCTGGGATCGGTCGGAGAACCTTGCGGGCCACGCGGCCGGCCTCGGGATCATGCGCGAGGTGGGCCCGGAAATCGAAGCGATTTGTGAGCACCGCAGCCTGCTGGACGACGCCGACCACGTCACCCCGCTAATCGCGAGACTGGCCGGCGAGCTGCGCGCCGAAGTCGCGGCAAGGCATGAGGCGATGCTCGCCGCGTGGACCGATGCGGAGAAGACGCTCGGCGGTGAGCGCTCCTGGATGGCGGTGACTCCCGAACAGCAGGCGGCCCTGCGTGAACGCCACGGGCTCGGAAGGCCCACCGCGCCCATCGTCCGAACGGATGAGGAGCTGCTGACGGCCCTCGACCGGCAAAGTCTCGCGGCGCGCGCGGACGCGGTCGCGGCAGTTCCGGAGCGCGTCCGGCGTGTGATCGAAGAGGCCGCCCGGCTCCTCAAGCCGGAGGCCCGGCGCGTCGCGCTCCAGCCCGCGACGCTCCAGACGGAGGCAGAGGTGAAAGCGTGGATCGCGGCGCAGGAAAAGACCCTTCTCGATGCGGTCAAAAAGGGACCGGTCGTAGTGGGATGAGGAGTCGATGAACGCGCTTCCGACACAACTGCGGAACCAGCTGGCTAAGGCCATCGCTGCAGCCCGACGCACCGCTGAAGCGGGTGCGCGGATGGCGGTCGAAGCTCTGGCTGTGCACCTTCGCGACCCCTATTCTACGATGCCGAGGGCGGAGCGCGAGCTGCGGAACCGGCTTCGCGCGCACGGTCGCCAGTTGGGCGACGCGCGGGATGCGCGCAGCGGAACGCAGGAGATCGTCCGCCTCGTCCACGAGTGTGCGTACGAGCACTGGCATCGGATGCTCTTCGCGCGCTTCCTCGCCGAGAACGGTCTGTTGTTGGAGGGTGAGCACCAGCTTTCGGTGACGCTCGAGGAGTGTGCGGAACTCGCACGCCCGAACGGGCAAGATCCTTGGGACCTCGCGTCCCGGTTCGCGCAGCGGATGTTACCGCAGATCTTCCGCCCCGACGACCCGGTGCTGGAAGTCTTATTGCCTCTGGAGGTGCGGCAGGCGCTCGAGGCGTTGGTTTTAAGCCTTCCGGTCGCAATCTTCACGGCCGACGACTCTCTCGGCTGGACTTATCAGTTCTGGCAGGCCGAGAAGAAGGAGGAGGTCAACAAGTCGGGCCGCAAGATCGGCGCGGACGAGATCTCGGCGGTCACGCAGCTCTTCACGGAGCACTACATGGTGCTCTTTCTCCTCCACAACACGCTCGGCGCGTGGCACGCAGGGAAGGTCCTGAGCCAGAAACCGGAGCTGGCGACGTCGGCGGAAAACGAGGATGCTCTGCGCCGGGCTTGCTCCTTTCCAGGCTACGCGTGGGAGTATCTCCGGTTTGTTCGGGAGAACGACGGCAAGGGTCCTTGGAAACCGGCCGCAGGGACCTTCGACGGCTGGCCCGTGAAGGCGAAGGACATCACTGTCTTGGACCCCTGCTGTGGATCGGGCCACTTCCTTACTGCGGCCTTCGAATGCCTCGCCCATTTGCGGATGCAGGAAGAGGGACTCTCCAAAGAGGACGCCGCAAAGGCGGTGATTGCGAACAACCTCCATGGTCTGGAAATCGACGCGCGATGCACGCAGATCGCCGCCTTTGGCGTGGCGTTCGCAGCGTGGAAGTGCGTGGAACGAGTTATTCCACTGCCGCCACTCAAGATCGCCTGCTCGGGACTCTCGGTGGGCCTAGACAAAGAGGAGTGGTTGCGACTGGCTGGGCGTGACGGGCGCATGCGGGCGGGCATGGATCGATTGTACGACCTGTTCGAAAAGGCGCCGACCCTCGGCAGCCTCATTAACCCTCGTGCCGGTGACATGTTCGAGGCCGCCTTTCACGAACTCAAACCTCTCCTCGAACAGGCCCTCACCAGCGAATCCGCAGACGAAGCAGACCATGAATTGGCAATTGCCGCCCGTGGCCTCGCTCAAGCGGCCGAGATCTTGGCGCGGGGCTTTACGCTGGTAACGACCAACGTTCCGTACCTCGGCCGCGGCAAGCAGGATGATGTGCTTTACACGTACTGCGAAATTGCACACCAAGACGCTAAGGCTGATTTGGCGACCTGTTTTCTAGAGCGCTGCCTTGCATTTTGTTCAGCCGGGGGCACAAGTGCTAGTGTAACGCCACAGAATTGGTTGTTTCAGGCGACCTATCACAAACTTCGAGAACAGTTGCTAAGGGGCACTTCGTGGCAATTCGTGGTAACGCTCGGCCCGAATGCTTTTCAAGACATGAATTGGTGGGCCGCTACGACTGCACTTTTCATTGCAAGCAATCGCTCGCCATCAAATGCAGATTGCCTTAGGGGCCTAGATGTTAGCTCTGACAAGCATCAGGAGGCGAAAGCGAGAATGCTCTGCGGGTTGAGCGCGCATTCGGGCATCCACGGCGTCCCTGCAATCAAGAGCGCCAACCAGATAGCGCAACTTGCTAACGCTCGCTGCGTACAAACGTTTGAAGACACTGGGGAAGGCCAACTCCTTTGCAAGTACGCGACCTGTGTAGAAGGACTTTCGACTGGGGATGGAGACCGCTTTATCAGGACCTTCTGGCAACTGCCATCGCTTCACTCACGATGGGAACCACTTATCCAGAACGTGGACGAACATGAGTTCTACGCTGGGCGGACAGATATCATATTGTGGGAAGAAGGTAACGGCTTACTCCGCACTTTCCCAAGTGCGCACAATTTCCCCTCTTCGGTGATGAACGGTTTCAATGTGCTCGGCGGTCGTGGGCTTCGAATCCGGCAGATGAACCATCCGAAGGCGACAATCTATCTGGGTGAGATCTTTGGGAAGAGCGGCGGCACACTAGTGCTAAAGGATCCAGAATTGCTTACTGCTCTCTGGTGCTACGCGACCTCCACGACTTTTGCGGAAGAGGTCAATAAGGTTAATCCTGCTCTCTACAAGCCGGTAGGCACATTCCTCCAAATTCCTTTTGATGTTGAACATTGGCAGAAGGTGGCGGCGGAGAAATATCCGAACGGATTGCCGAAGCCGTTTTCCAGCGACCCGACGCAATGGCTGTTCAACGGCCACCCTTCCGGTGCAGACCAGCCGTTGCACGTCGCCGTAGCGCGGTTGCTCGGCTACCAGTGGCCGCGCCAGACGGGTTCCAGCTTCATAGATTGCCCTGCGCTCGCGGCCGATGGTCTGGAGAAGTTCGAGGATGAT
>CAZPCZ010000015.1:13654-23875 GCA_964585225.1 uncultured Gammaproteobacteria bacterium | reverse complement strand
TTCGGGGCATGTGGTCCCAGTATACCGTGTCCTCCGCTGGCACGCCGAAGCTCCCCGCGGGGTACGGGCAGCCTTTAGGAATGGAAGACGGCCAGCCGAATCGGCTGGCCGTCTGGAATTCTTTTCCGGAGGGGAACTCCTACGCGAGCGACCTCGCGACGTGGCGCGCCATGTCCACCATGCGGCACGAGTACCCCCACTCGTTGTCGTACCAGGCCATGACGCTCACGAGCGTCTCGCCGATCACCCGCGTGAGCGGGAGGTCCACGATGGCCGAGTGCGGATCGCGGAGGAAGTCCGACGAGACGAGGGGCTCGATCGTGTGGGCGAGCACGAAATCGTACGACGGGTTCACCGCAGCTGCACAGAGCGCCGCGTTGACTTCCTCGACGCTCGTCGGATGTTGGACGACGAACGTGAGGTCGCACAGCGACACATCCGTACGGCCGTCGCGGACCGCGATGCCGTCGAACTTCCCGAGGAGCGCCGGGAGGACATCGCCGACCGACTTCGCGGCACCGGTCTTCGTGGGGATGAGGTTGCCGATCGTTGCGCGCGCGAGTCGGAGGTCACCACCCTTGCGCCCGGGCGGCGTGCCGTCCACGACGTTCTGCCCCGCGGTTCCCGCGTGCATCGTCGTGAGCTTCGCGTGCGTGATCTTGAACGCCTCGTCGATCGCGCGGGCGACGACCGCGGCGCAGTTCGTCGTGCATGATGCGTTCGAGATGATGTGCTCGCCCTGGTACCCTCCGTGGTTCACGCCGACGACGTAGAGCGGCACGCCCTTCGCGGGCGCCGAGATGATGACGCACTTTGCGCCGGCGCGGATGTGCGCCTCGGCAGACTCGCGATCCACGAACCGTCCGGTGCACTCGAGGACGACGTCGACGTCGAGCTCCCGCCACGGGAGCTTCGCGGGGTCGGGTTCCGAGAGGTACTGGATGGGTGCGCTGCCGGTCACGATGAGCATGTTCGAGACGCCCGGTCCGCAGAATTGTGAAGCCAGCACTCCCACGGATCCCGGAAAGCGGCCGAACGTCGTGTCGTGCAGGAAGAGGTGCACGACCTCCTCGATTATCGCGAGCTCGTTGATCGCGACGACCTCGATCTCTCCTGACGCGCGATCGAGGATCGCACGGAGCACGGTCTTGCCGATCCGGCCGAAGCCGTTGATCGCGACGCGAAGTTTTCGTTTCGGTTCCATTGTGTACTTCCCTCCTCTGTTCGTGGATTGGAAAACAACGCCCCCGTACCTTTCAGGGCACGGGGCGATCCTAGCAGGTCGTCGGTCGCTGTCAACCCCTATAATATCTTCTTCCCAACTTCCACTGCCATCTCTGCGAGTCGGCAGCTGTATCCCCACTCGTTGTCGTACCACGCGATAACTTTCACGAGCGTGCCGTCCACCACCGTCGTCAGGCCGAGATCAACTACTGCCGAATATGCGCTCTTGATGAAATCAGACGACACGAGCGGCTCATCCGTCACGCCGAGCACGCCGCGATAGAGCGGGTGCTTCGCCGCTTTCTGGAACGCGGTGTTCACCTGTGCCGCAGTCACCTTCTTCTTCACGACGAACACGAAATCCGTGAGCGAGACATCCATCACCGGCACGCGTACCGCGAGCCCGTCAAACTTCCCCTTGAGCGATGGAATGGTTTCGGTCACCGCAATCGCCGCGCCAGTCGTCGTGGGCACCATGTTCGCGTACGCCGCGCGTGCGCGCCGGAGATCGCCGCCTTTGAGGCCCGGCGGCGGCCCATCCACGAGATTCTGTTCCGCCGTCACCGCATGGATCGTCGTGAGCGTCGCCCGCTCAATGCCAAACGCCTCCTGAATAACTCGGGTGACCGGCGACACGCAGTTCGTCGTGCACGACGCGTTCGAGATCACGTCCTCCCCCTTGTACGCGGCGTCGTTCACGCCGAGGACGAAGGTCTTGACGTCCCCCGCGCCCTTCGTGGGCGCGGAGACGATGACGCGCTTTGCCCCGGCCTGGATGTGCGCCCGCGCGGCGCCGTCCTTCGTGTACCGACCGGTACACTCGAGCACGACGTCGATCTTCAGCTTCTTCCACGGCAACTTCGCGGGGTCTTTCTCCGCGATCACCTGAATCGTCTTCCCGTTCACGACAAGTCCGCTCCCCTTCGTGACAACCGTCCCCCCGAACTTCCCGAACACCGTATCGTACTTCAAAAGATGCGCAAGCGTCGTCGCATCCGTGAGGTCATTCACCGCCACGACCTCAAGTTCCTTGTCGAGCCCCCGCTCGACAATCGCCTTGAACGTATTCCTCCCAATGCGCCCAAACCCATTTATCGCAACCTTGATCATAGATATCCATTATAGCGCAAATCGACAGAACCTCCGCACTTGGATGTTCTCACCTGTCTTCGCGATGACCTGCTGGATGCGCTCGGCGACGGTGACGTCTTCGTCTTTGATGAAGGGCTGCTTGAGGAGACACGTGTCCGCGTAGTACTTCGCGAGCTTGCCCTCGACGATCTTCTCGATGACATTGGCCGGCTTCCCGGAGCCTGCGGCCTCCGCGCCCGCAATCTCCCGCTCCTTCGCAAGGACTTCCGGTGGGACATCCTCAGGAGCAAGGTAGAGCGGGCTCGAGGCCGTCACGTGCATCGCGAGGTCGTGGACGAGTGAGCGGAACTCCTCGCTGCGCGCGACGAAGTCCGTCTCGCACGCGACCTCCACGAGCGCGCCAACCTTTCCGGTTGCGTGGATGTAGTGGCCGACCATCCCCTCGCGCGTTGTCCGGTCTGTCCGCGATGCAGCTTTCGCTTGGCCCTTCTTCCTAAGCGCCTCCGCTGCCGCGTCCACGTTGCCGTTCGATTCTGCGAGCGCTCTCTGCGCATCGAGGACTCCCGCGCCGGTCATCTGGCGGAGTTGCATGATGAGTTTTGCGTCCATATCGACCATGGTTACATTGTTCCATTGTTTCATTGTTGACGATGACTCGCTCAATTCAACCGCAAGCAATGGAGCAATGAAACAATGAAACAATGGAGGGGGGAAGATCGCGAGCGCACGAGCTACGCTGACTGAATGTCCCTGGCTTCCGGTTCCGCGGCCACGATGACAGCCGTTTCCCTCGCCCGCTCCTCGAGGCCTTCGGCGACCGCGTCGGTGAACACTTTGACGAGGAGCCGGATCGAGGACACCGCGTCGTCGTTCCCGGGGATCGGGTACGTGACCTGCGTCGGGTCCACGTTCGAGTCGCAGATCGCGAACGTCGTGACGGTCTTGCGCTTCGCCTCGCGCACCGCGGTCTCCTCTTCGTTGATATCGACGATGAAGAGCGCGTCCGGGAGTCGGTGGAGCTCGGCGATGCCGCCGACCGCCTCCTCGAGCCGTTCAATCTCCTGGCGCATCTGGCTCTGCTCGAACTTCGTGTACTTCTGCGCGAGCTCGCCGGTGTCGCGCGAACGGACGAGCGAGCGGTACTTCTGGATGAGTTTCGAGATGACCGCGAAGTTCGTGATGGTCCCGCCGAGCCATCGCCCGACGACGTACGGCATGCCGGTTCGCTCCGCAGCCTCGCGGATGATCGGCTTCGCCTGGTCCTTCGTCCCGACGAAGAGGATCGTTTTCCCTTCCTTCGCGAGCGCCTTCACCGCGTCGCACGCGACCTGCAACTTCTCGCGCGTGCGCTCGAGGTCAATGACGTGCACGGTGTTGCGCACGCCGAAGAGGTACGGATCCATCTTCGGATGGTGCCGCGACTCCCGATGTCCAAAATGGACACCGGCCCGGAGGAGCTCTTCGAGCGATGGGATGGCTGGCATAAAACAAAAACGGCCCTTATTTACTTCCCGTTCCTTCATCCTGCCGTGTACCCGGAGAGATCGGACGCTCCGCATCCATCTCACGGGGAGGACCACCGCAGTCCAGAACGGTGCTGATGTCTTGAGGGTAGCAGGAGGCGCGAGGAGGAGTCAAGAAGTAAGGTACACTCCGATGTGCCATCACTGCGTTTTGGTTTTGAGGTACTCGTCCAGGTCACCATCGAACTTGTCCATGCTCTTCTCGATCAATTCATCGAAATCCGGCGCGACGCTGGTGTGCTCGTCGCCAAAAATCTCCGCGAGCACCTGGCGTTGCGATTCATCGCCGAGGAGCGTGGCAGCGTACATGTGCTCTCCAAACCCTCGCTCGGCATCATTGATACGGAGGAAGTTCCGAATATTCGCCGCATTCCCGCAGGTGTCACCGCCATCGCCCACGAAGTACAACGCAGAGGCATAATCGGGAAACTCTTCGACCTCCTTGGTTAAGTCTCCCGCCGCTTTCCGGATGCCATCGAGCATGTTCGTGCCGCCCGCCGTCGTGAGCCGCTGCATGAGCCGCGCCTTTACCGTTGATTGCGTCCCGTCGGCAAAATCGTACCGTCGGGGAGAGTCATACTCGTGATCGAACCCTTTTATTTCCGTCACCGAGTCAGAGAAGATGTTGACGGAGAACCGGATGTAGCCGAACACCTGCGAGATTCGGCTGAACAGCTCGGAGTAAAAGACGAGCAGCTTTCGCGCATTCATCAACTTCTCCCCCCCCATCGAACCGGACACGTCAACCAAGATGGATGCCATGAAGCGCGGCTTCACCGATGGCTTGATTTCTCGCGGGTTCCTCACCAATCCAAAGAGCAAATTCCTCGCTCGCATGATGGCCCGCCGACTGAATACGCCCTGGCGGGTCAGCGAGTCCTCATCAACCGCAACCTCTTCCTGTCGCGGCAAGCGCTCCGCAAAGTACTTGAACCACTTTTCGACAAGTGGCGCAACCTCCTCGCGGATATCCTCATACGCATTGTAGAGCGCGTTCTCTCGCTCGATCTCCTGCTGCACCCGATCGAGTTCCTCCAATTTCTTTTGTTCGAGTTTTTCGATGATTTCGTCCCGCCGCTTCTTGTCGAGGAAGCCGTCGTCCACCATTTTGTCGAGCTCCTCCTTGATCGTGTCCTTCATCAATTCCTCTTTCGCCTCCACCTTGTCTTGGAGTTCTCGCTTCTGATCATCGAGGAGCTCGCTCCGTTCTATTTCCTTCTGGAGATCCGCAAGGTCCTTAAATTTCTCTGCGACCTCGGCCTTCTGTTCCAGTTGCTGTTTCTGCTGCGTCATCTTTTCCATCTGCTCACGCGCCTGCTGCACCTGCGATTCGGACTGCTGCACGTCGCTGTCTGATGCATCCCCCATCTGCTCCAATGGGTTCTCGGACGCAGCGGATTGCGCCTGACCATTTTCCGACTTCCCTTCCGGCTTCCCGTTCTCACCGGCCTCCTTCCCCTCACCCTTGTCCTGTGGTCGCTCGACACCGCCGTCTTGCGCGTCTGGAGCAGCTTCCCCCTTCCCCTCCTCCGCATGTTTTTCGTCCTTCTTCTTGTCCTCTGGTTTCGGGTTCGGCGTGGCATCAACGCGCCGCCACGCTTTCCCATCCCAAATTTCTGACCAGGCATGCCCCGTGCTCTCGGTGATGGCAGACTTTCCGTCTTTCGCTCCTTCAACCTTGTGGCCAACGACGAGACGGGCTGGCACTCCGGCCTTGCGCATCATCGCGATGAACTTCGTATTGGCGGAGTAACACTCAAGGTATTCCGATGCGTCAATCTTCTGGAGGTAATCGTCCCCCATTGATTCCATGCGCAATTTGTACTGCAGGGCCTGCGCAACCTGGAGATCTCCGCCGCCGGGATAAAAGTGATTCGCCAGGATGTGCTGGCGTGCTTGCTCCGCTCTCTGCACTGGTGAGCCAATCAGCCGTGCAATTGCCGCCTCGGTCTTCGCGGAAAGCGAACCTCGATAGAGCGCTGCGGTGTCGTCTGGGATCGGCGGACCAACGAACGGAGTTCCCTCCGGCAGAAAATCAATGGAGAACGACCCGGGCCCGTTTGCTTCGAGGTAAAAACAGCCGTTCTGATCGCGGAAAACTTCCGGTCGGGTACCGGAATATTTGAGCGAGGCGACATCCAAGCCGTACCCGTTCGGAATCGGGATGGACTTGAGACCAGCAGTGAAGGGACCGGAAATGGTTGAGCGATCGTTACCCGTGAGCGAAGCGCCGTACGGAGTGAGGCGCTTCTTCTTGCTCCACGTCTTCGTGGTGATGTCGAAGTAGCTCTTCCTGCCGCTCGCGTAGTACCCACCGAGTGGCGGAGTGATCTCAAAGATCGGACGCACGCGCATCTGCTCCTTCGATTCTCCGGGCGCTGGCGGCGGGGTGTGGTATTCGTCGTGATCCTCTGGCGGAATCGCGGGATCCTCTGGCGCCCCGGGCGGAACCGCCTGCTCCATGAACGGCTCGAGTTCCTGCTCGAGTTGCTCCATGCTCTCGCTCGGCTTCCCGCTCTCTGGGGTCTTCTGGAGCTTGGGCATACCGTCCTGTATGGCGCGGACAAGCTGCTCGTAGCCACCCTCATCTCCTCGCTGAACGTACTCCCGATAGGCCGCTTGAAGGTTTCCGACGAGCGCGCGCTCATCCCCGGACAGCGCGGCGACAATCCGATCGCGCTCCTCCGTCGCCATGAGGCCCGCATCCTCACTCAGCCAATGTGCCTTCAGGGCCGTGAGCACTTTTTGTGATCGAGGGAGTTTCTCAATGCTCCCCACGAGAGCGCCCGCCTCTGTGCGGAGTGCATCTTCCATTTGCGTTCGTCCCGTATGTCCGTAGGCATCCATGAGCTTTTTCTGTACTCGTGTGTGCGTGATGCCGCGGTACAACGCGTCGAGATCGGCGAGTGGGATTTCGCGGCCGCGCATGCGCTCCACAAAACGCGCAAACCTTGGGTAATCGTAGTGGGCAATGAATGCCGAGAGGTCGCGGATGCGCGCGCTGACCTTCTCCAACCCCTCGGTCTCGATATCGCGCGCAGCGTACAACAGCGCATCGGGGGTGATCGTATGCGCGACATCTCCTGCCTGGTATCGCCCGTCCAAGAGCCCCTGGAGCTTCTCGGCGCGTTCCTGCTCGGCGACCGGATAGTGCAGTGCCCACTCCTCTCCGGGCAGCACCTTCAATCGTCCCTCGGCAGCCTGCTCGGCCAAGAACAGCACCTCGCGGGTCAGCTTCGACCCGCGCGGTGCGCGTTCCGTAGATGCTCCTCGCGATGGACCGGGACGCTCCATACCTCACGAGCGGCCCCTACGCCCTCACCCGCTTCTTCGAGGTCCACGTGGCCATGGCGGTTCGAATTTTGTCTTGGTCGTCCTTCTTATCAATATGGGTCAGGAAGAATCGCTCGAGGAGCGCGCGTGCCACCGCTTCTGGATTCGCCGTGGCCTTCTCCTCCGGCGTCATGATGCTCAACGCGTAGGCGGCGCGGCGGAGCTCCCGACCGGTGATCGGTTGGGTGACGGGCAGCGCCATGCGCGCCTCGCGGGTCTTCTCGAAAATTTTGATGAAATCCGCCCGCAACTTGTCCGCGAACTGGATGAGCGCGAGGGTCACGTCGAGATCAAACCGCTGCGTCCCGATAGGGTCGGGCGCGCCCGTTTCCAGCCCGTTCACATACCTGTCCCAGAGCTTCACGAATTCATTGCGCTCGAGACTCGCCTCGTACGTGAGATCAGCAAGCGAGTCGACGCCGCGCGCAATGCGAAGGGCCTCCGACGAATCGTACGGCGGATTGGGATTGCGGTCTCCGGTGTCGGGCTGGCGCGTGAGCGGCGGGTACCCGATCTCCAACGAGACCATCCGACTCCGCGTGGCGAACTGTGGCTCAAAGGTCCCCGGGTAGCCCGGGTTCATGGAGCTCGCCAGGAGCACGCTCGGGTGCGCCCGGATAACCTTCCCCGAGCTCGTCTTCAACGTCAGCGACCGCTTCTCGTCCATGAGCGCGTGGAGGAAAATCTGCGCCTGCTCGGGCATCGCGTTGAACTCGTTGAAGTACACGACCGCGCCGGGGGTCGTGATGCCGATCAACACCGCCGAGGGGACCCGGACCGTCTGCGATGCGCCGTCTTTCGATTCCAACACCACGTCTTCCGAGAGCTCGAACTCGGTCGTCCACTTCGTCCCGTCAATCGCGAAGTAGGGACGGCCGGAGAGCGCGCAGAACATCTTGAGGCGCACGTCCTTCCCCGTGCCAGCATGCCCCTTGAGGTTCAAGAGCCCTTCCTGCAGATCGAGCTGCATCTTGAAGGCCCCGGCCATCGCCTCGAGGTCGCGCTCCGTTTGCCGATCAACGACCCAGTGGCTCTGCCATTCCGGGACAAACCCCTTGCCGTTCGTGTGTTCGATCGCCGGCTCGGCCTTCATCCGGTCAATGCGCCGGAGGAGCACGATGTGGTGCTTGGCAGCGAACGCGGCGTAGTCCTTGAGCGCTGCGCGGTACTCCTCCCGCCACACATCATCCGTCGCACCCTTCCGCTTCGCATACGCGGCCTTCATCGCGCCGCGTTTCCCTTCCAGCTCGCCCCGCAGACGAGACGTTGCTCCCTGTGCCCAGTCCGCGGCGTCCTTTCGGAACTTCTGGAATTCCGCGGCGGAGACATAGGACGGCGGGATGGCTTCTCCTCGGTAGCTCAAGAGGCCGAGTCGCCATTCGTTCTCATCGCGGAACCCTTCATAGAGGCGAACCCTGGAAGTGGAACCATCCGGATTGCGTAGGGTGATCACCACGTCACCTTGGATGTCGCCGGCCTTGACCCCCGGCCCGTGGGTTCTCGGATCCTCTTCGAACGCGAGCGCAATCTTCCGTTCTCCTCGCTCTTTCACCTTTGCCTCCCACTTCGGGAATGCCGTTCTCCCAAACATGACGAATTGCTGGCCGGTTTCCGCGATGTTCGTCAGTGCTCCGCGTTCGATCTCGGTGAGCGTATTCGACAGCCGAACCTTCAGCGTGCGCTCGAGTTCCTTCGCCGCATCAGGGTTTTGCCCCGCGAGCGCGGCGATCTCGGCTTCCAGTGTCCGCTTCGCCTCGCTCGTCGCGAGGTAGTCCTCTGCCGACCGGCGGTCGGCAAACGCTTTTCCACGCAACCGATCCACGAGGCCTCCGATGTCTCCCTCGAGGGTATCCACGGCGGCTCCTATGCGCTCTGCCGCCTTCTCCCGAACCTTGGCGTACTCGCGCTTGAACTGCTCCTCAAATGATGTGGCGAGCTCTTGGAGCGCCGTGCGGGCCGCGACGATCGCCTTGTAGGCCTCATCCGCCTCAAGCGGGCAATCCTTCGCCAATCCGCCGAGCCGCGACTTGAGCTGCGGGTAGCGAAACTCGAGCCAGTCGTCCATCTGCGCCTTGCTCGTGAACCCTTCCAGGTCGGTCCGCGTTCGTTCGAGTACCCCCTGCACGTCTTTGATAATTTCGCCGCCGCGTTGACGGAACAGTTCCACTGATCGCTCTTCAAGCTCCTGTGCAAGCCCCCGCACCTCGCGGCGCAGCTCCTCGTCGAGCAGCGCCTCTTGCGCGCGAATGGTCTCCATGGCCGTCCGTGCCTCTGAAATCGAGGCAATCGAAAGTCCACCTCCCAGTTTCGCACGCACGAGCGCGAGCGCCGCGCGCGCAGCGTTCGCCGCAAATTCCTTTTCCTTCACGAGGATCGGCGCTTCCAGGGCCTCCAAGATGAACGCAACCTCGTTCGGTTTGAGCCCCTGCTGATGGAGCGTGTCACGCAACTTCACCAGTCCTACTCGCAGCTCACGAACACCCTCGTGCGTCGTCGTCTTCGCGAGGACCTCTTGGAATTGCACCTCGTACTGCGCGCGCAATGGCTGCAGGTATTCAAGCGTGGCGGTTTTCGCAGCCGCTTCCCGCTTCCGCGCGACTTCAACATCGAAGATGTCCGCAACGCGAATCCCCGAAGCCAACCTCGCGATCCTCCGCTTGTCCAGCTCCTCGGCGAACGCGCCGAAATTCGGCTCCATCACCACGAGGTGCCCATCCGCGTCCACTGCGCGGATCCGTGACTGCTCGTCGAAGTTTACCTGCGTGAGCTTTGGCACCCGCTTGACTTCCTCCAGCCCCTCCTTGGTCAGGATGACGAGCTCGTCCTTGGAGTAGAAGAGGAAGAAGTTCCCGTTGGGGTCGAGCTGGAGGTTCCGAACCTCTTCGTACGGTTTGGGGAACTTCGCAACAACCGGCGACCACGTCTTTGGATCCCCACCCAACTCCAACCGCGCAATGCCGATGGGGTTGGTGCTCGCGCAGTAGTACGCCGTCCTGGGGTTTGCCGGATCCATGACGACGTTCCGCTCAACCGATGGCGTTCGATCAGA
>CAZPCZ010000015.1:0-13554 GCA_964585225.1 uncultured Gammaproteobacteria bacterium | reverse complement strand
TGGGGTTTGCCGGATCCATGACGACGTTCCGCTCAACCGATGGCGTTCGATCAGAAAACACCGGAGCGCCCTTCGGGGCATCCTTGTTGACGATGCTGATACCGACATCCGTAACGAGCGCAGCGTACTGATCATTCAATGGTTTGTACCCCTCAAATTCAGACTGCAAGAGTTCGACAAATGTATCGACCTCATCGCGGTCGGCTTCGACGGAGTGAGGATCGATGCGTACCCAATTCCGCGGTGCGAGCGTGATGCCGACTTCGTTTTGGGTACGAAACGCAACATATGCTTTTGTCTCCTTGCTGAACAAGACAATGTATTTCCCATCTGCGCTCACCTCAAAACGGGAGCTCGGCTTGTTGTTATCCTGTAAACTGAGGAGGTATACCTCGCCGCCTCTGCTGCGAAGTATTTTTCCCGCTTCATCCTCAAGATCTCTCGGAATCTTTGAAAGTGTAGTGTTGGAGATGTACTCAATATTACCTAATCTTGCCCTGCTCTTTCCCCAGTGAATGACGATGCTCTTACTGGAACTCGGAGAAACGAAGTCTTGAACCGGACGCGCATCCTCATCAAAAATTTGGATGGTATCCGACCCTTCAAGCGTCACGATGGTGTAGTTATGCCAGGGCCGCAGACCTTCAAGGGTTCGTGTTTGAACCCCTTCTTTCGTGATCGGCTGTTCGGATCGCCGGAGGACTTTCAAATCCAACTCCGGCAGGCCGGCGTGCTCCGCACCGGCTCCCGCCTGCTCCGCCGCTCGTTCTCGGCCTCCTGAGGATTCAGCACTCATAGAGAGAGGGACATCCGATTCAATCGTCCCATAAACACCTCATGCTAGCACATGGAGGCAAGCATGTCCAGTCCGCTCGCTCCGGATGGCCACAGAATACTCCACCCAAGTCAAGAAATATCGTGAGAGATTTTGCCTCAAGTTTTCCCGACGTACATTGAGACTGTAGAAAAATCCACACGTTTGGTCATGGCGAGGACGATGGTGTTCCCCTCCCTTAGGGTAAGGGAGGGTTAGGGTGGGTTACAGACGATCTCTAACCCCTCCTCACCTCCCCTTGCTCCAAGGGGAGAGAACGGAAAGAATTTCTACAGTCTCACGTTACGTGATGAACGAGAGATAATTCTCTCGAGTGATGACGCGATAGGTGGCGTCCGAATAGGTACGGAGCCACTCGCGTGGTAGAGGCGGCCGTGCGGAACCCCACTTCATCTCGTAGCCAGCGAGTTGCCCATCTCGCTCCTCGACCCAGTCCACTTCCTGCTGCGCGTACGTCCGCCAAAAGTAGTTATTCGCACGCGCATCGAGGTACTCCTGTCGCTTCACGCGTTCCATGACGAGGTAGTTCTCCCATAACATTCCGGCGTCATTTCGCATTCGGAGCGCATTGAAATTACGGATGACGGCGTTCCGAATGCCGATGTCGGTGAAGAAGTACCGTGGTTGTTTCGTCACTTCTTTCCTGAGGTTTCGACTGAATCCACGTACGCGAAGAATGACGAAGGCCTTCTCGAGGAGATCGAGGTACTTTTCGATCGTATTCTTGCTCATGCCGAGCTGCGTGCCGAGTTCCGTCATGGAGACGTCGTGTCCGATCTGGAATGCGAGGAGCTGCAGGAGGCCCACGAGCTTGTTGGCATGGCGAATGCCCTCGAGCGCGAGGATGTCTTTGAAGAGGTAATCACCGACGATTTCCTGGAGTAATCGTTCTCGTGCGGCATCGCCATCCGCGAGGAGCACTTCCGGGTATGAACCGTAGCGCAGTCGCGTCTCCAGAAGCGCTGCGGTTTCATGTGGTGCCTCACGCGCAGCGAGCTCGAGCTGTGCGATCGGATACAGGCGGAGGGTAAACTTTCGTCCGGTCAGCGGCTCGCCGAGTTGGTGCGCGAGATCGAATACGGACGACCCTGTCGCGATGATGCGTATCCCCGGTACGTGATCAACGATGATTTTCAGGTTGAGACCGATGTTCGGAATGCGCTGCGCTTCATCAATGATGAGGAGTGACGCACTGCCAACGAAATTCTTCAACTGTGGAATGGATTGGCTGCTCAAGTACTCCCGCACCAGGAGATCATCGCCACTCACCATACGCACGGGATCACTGCACGTCTCCACGAAGTGATTGAGAAGCGTCGTTTTCCCGCATCGGCGTGGACCATACACCACAATGACCTTATTTGGCTGAAGCAGTTTTTGAAGGTTTTTGAGCTGTTTCTGCTCTATGTACATAAACTGAAAAATACGGGTACTTCATTGACTATAGTATAGCAAATAGCGTCACTGGGTGACAAGTGGAAAAAGGGGATCACCTGCATTTCTTGGGGACCTCCCCGCACACACATGGGGGATCGGAGGGGCGTGATGGAGAGTGCCGGTTCCCCCCTCTTGGAGCAAGAGGGGGTGAAGGGGAGTTACGAGTCGTTCGTAACCCCTCCCAACCTCCCCTTCCCAGAGGCGACCGGTGCGTCATCGGAGCCCCCCATGAACGCTCCTCCCGTCACTCCCCAAGCAATGCAGGTGATCCCTTATCTGTCCAACATTCGATGTTGGACATTGTTGGGCGCTCCCCCTCTAGTAGAGGAGGAAAAATTGATCATGAAGATCCCCAGCCGGTGAGGGCTGGGGACCTCGTTGGCGTAGGCTACGCCTTCCGCTTGGTCTTGCCGCGGTTGGACTTGCGGCTACCGCGGCGCTTGGGACGCTTCGGCGGCGCGCCGGTCCTGGTGTCCGAAGTTCGACTTTGGACACTCTCGGGGAACTCGGCGATGAGCCGGTCGACCTCCTCGAGCCACGCGCGGCCGTCGATGTCCGACGGCATGCGCCAGTCTCCGCGCTGGGAGAGCGCAACGGAGCCGACCTTCGGGCCGTCCGGCGCGGCGTTCCGCTTGAACTGCGCGGCGAAGAACCGCTCGTAGAACACGCGGAGCCACCGGAGGATCGTCGACCGGCCGTAGCGATTCGTGAAGCCTCGCTCCGCGAGGAACGCGATCTTCGCGGGTGCGAAGCCGTTGCGGAGCACGTGGAAGAGGAAGAAGTCATGCAGGTCGTACGGGCCGATGAGGTCTTCCGTCTTCTGTGCGATGTCCCCCTTCGCATCCGGCGGGAGGAGCTCCGGTGAGATCGGCGTCGCGATGACGTCCGTGAGGACTGCGCTTGCCGGATCCCCGAGCGACCTGCGCTCCGCGACCCACCCGACGACGTACTTGACGAGCGTCTTCGGGACACCCGCGTTCACGTGGTACATCGCGAGTTGGTCGCCGCCGTACGTGCACCAGCCGAGCGCGATCTCCGAGAGATCGCCTGTCCCGATGATGAACCCGTGCGTCATGAGCACCGCGGTGCGAGCGCGTGCCTGCGCGTTCTCGCACTTGAGGCACCGGCGACACGGCTCGTGGCCTTCGGCGCGGAGCATCGCCTCCGCGACCTCGACGATCGACGCCTCACGGAGCGGCACCTTGAGTGCCTTGCACAGCTTGTGCGCGTTGCCTTTCGTCCGGTCGGTCGTCCCGAACCCCGGCATCGTGTACGCGTGGATGCCGTTACGCTTCCATCCGAGTGCATCGAACGCTCGGACGGTGACGAGCAGCGCGAGCGTCGAGTCGAGCCCACCGGAGATCCCGATCGCGACCTCCCGCTTGCCGGTCTGCCGCTCGAGGTGTTCAAGCCGACGCCGGAGTCCGGCTGCCTGGATCGCAAAGATCTCCTCGCAACGTTCGTCGAGCTTCGCGGGGTCGGAAGGGACGAACGGATGCGGGTCCACGGCGCGCTCGAGCGCGACCTCAACTCGGACCCCGGTCACCTCGGCCCGCACGACGCGATACGGGGTACGATCTGCCGCGACGCCCTGTCCGAAACTTCCGGTCATGGCGCGTTCGCGATCGAGCCGCTCGACGTCAATGTCCGCGACGACGAACTGCGGTGCGAACGAGAACCGCTCCGACTCCTGGAGCAGCGTCCCGTTCTCCGCGACGACCGCGTGGCCGTCGAACACGACGTCCGCGGACGACTCGTGCGGTCCGCTGCCGGCGTAGATGTAGCCCGCGATGCAGCGGGCCGACTGCTGGCCGATGAGCTGCCGGCGGTAGTCCGCCTTCGCGACTGCGATCGGCGAGGCCGACGGGTTCACGAGGATCGTCGCGCCGGCGAGCGCGTGGTGCGAGGACGGCGGGATCGGCATCCAGAGATCCTCGCAGATCTCGACACCGACGCGACAGAACGGACGCTGAGACTTCCCCGTACCGTCGCTCCTCGGGGTGAGCTCGATGAGCACGTCGGTTCCGATGGGGACACGCGAACCGAAGAGCTCGACCTCCCGCGAGCGGAGCCGATCCGCCGGAGCGAACCAGCGCTGCTCGTAGAACTCCTTGTAGTTCGGGAGGTAGGTCTTCGGGATGGCCGCGAGCACCTCCCCGTTCGCGCAGACGACCGCACAGTTGAAGAGCTGGTCGTCGACGACGAGCGGCATGCCGACGACGTACGCGACGCCGTAGGCCATCCCGCCGTGGAGGAATCGGTCGAGTGCGGCGAGCGCCTGCTCCTGCAACCACCGTTGGTGGAAGAGGTCGCCGCACGTGTACCCCGTGAGGCAGAGCTCCGGGAACACCGCGAGCTGCACCGCGCCGTAGTCGATCCTGCTGGAGAACTTGAGGATCTCCTCGACGTTCCGCATGGGATCCGCAACGTGTACACGCGGCACCGCGGCGGCGACACGAACGAAACCGAAGTCGGTGCGCATGGTGGTTTCTCCTTGTGAATGATCGTTCAGAACTGACTCCCTTGAAGGGTGGTCCCATTACTCCCCCTCTCGCTCCCCCTCTGCAAGAAGGGGAGAAACGGGGGGACCACGCCTCAAGGGAGCGGCGGTCCGATGTTCTGGACCGCCACACTGGTCACCAACGCTGCCTACGTCCGCGAGGCGCCGAGCTGGACGAGCGGCTGCTGCCGCGCTTCCTCGCCGACGCCACGGAGGAGCACGGCGCCACCGTACTGCCAGTCGTGCGTCACCCGTCCGTCCGGGTAGACGATGAGCGTGCGGATCTCCTCGCCGCTACCGTCGATCGTCAGGCAGTCTGACAGGCAACAGTTCTGGCCGTCGATATCGTACACCTCGGCGCCGAACGAGAGCGTGAGGAGGAGCTTGCCGCGCCGACGGACGTCCTCCGCGATCACGCGTTCTTGGCCTTCGTCGAGCCCACGCTCCGCGACGTACCTCGACGCGAGATCGTCGTGCGTCGGCGCGGTCGGTTTGCGGATCGGACGAACGGTGAGCTGCTCGATCCCGTTCGCTCGGCAGAACGCGAGGATGTCGTCGACGCGTGCCGGCGTGTCCACGTAGCCCTGCTGCATCATGACGCAGAGGCGTACCGTGAACCCGAGCTCGTGGAGGAACGCGACCGTGCGAGCGAGATCCGGGTAATCCTTGTGGTAGACCTCCGCGTTGTGCTCGGCCTTCTCGGAGACGACCGAGATCGCGATCGTGTCGAGGCCCCGTCTCCGCCACTCCACGAGGAGCTCGCGGGTGAGCTTCTTCGCGTGCTTCGGCTTCCCGTCGCGGACGAGCCACCCGATGTCGAGTGCGTTCGTCTGGAGCGCGATGAACGGGAACCCCCACGGCGCGAGGAGATCGAGGAACTGCGTAACCTGGTCGGGGTAGAGCGTGGGCTCGCCCTTGCCGGTCATGAGGACGTTCGTGGTGCCGCCGATCTGCGCGAAGCGGCACGCCTTGCCGAAGTTGATGGCGTCGATCGTGCCGACGCCCGGCAATTCATCGAACCCGGTCATCCGGGACACGCAGAACGGGCAACTTGCGTTGCACGCCCGCGTCCCGACGACGATGGACAGTGTGCTGACTCTCATGACGCCTCCTGTCGTTGCGCTGATTGGTGAATGGAATGTTCGGTCGCTGCAACCTCACCGCAGGAGCCGTGGCCCCCAACCCTTAGTGTTGGAGCATTCAGCTGCTCTGGTGAGGGGTGGTCCTGCTCGTTGCCGAGCGAGGACCACCTCAATGGGGCGGATCAGTACCTGCATTTCGCGTACTCGCCCTTCTGGTACGCGTATACGCGCTTGTATCTCGCGACGAGTTCCGCGTTGCCCTGCGACTTCGCGGGGTTGTCCGAGATCTTCAGGCAGCCGATGCCGTTCGCGGTGAGCGGCTTCACCACGAGCGCGAGCGCGGACGGAATCGGAAAATCGTTCGTGAAGTTCGTCCCGATCGCGGACGATCGCCGGAACTCGCCTCGCCGGTAGTGATCGAGCTCGAGTGCCCGAGGGATATCGAGTGCATCCGAGAAGAGGATGAGCTTTCCACGCGGGTCCACGTCGTGGGATCGGTACCACGCGACCGCCCGGTCGGCGTACCGCTCCGGCGACCCCGAATCCTGACGCGTCCCCTTCCAGTCCCGCGCGCCGATCGCGCCGAGATCCGCGAGCCCCGACGCGCTCCCGAACGTATCCGGCAGTGCGATAGAGAGACCCTGACCGAACATCTCCCACCAGTCGCGGTAGACTCTCCGTGAGGCCTCGCGCATGTCGTCGTCGGTGCCCGACGAGGCGAGCGCGACGAGCACCATGTGGAGCTGGTGTGCGTTCGTGCCCTTCGGTTCTTGACCGAGGTCCATCGCGTTCTTCGTGTTCGAGGTGCCGAGGTAGTGCCCTGGCAGAGACTCGGCGAGCCGCGCATCCACGTAGCGCTGCCACACACGGAATGCGCGCCGGCGCGTACCGAACTCCGCGACCGTGAAGTCCGGGTGATCGCTCGCGACTGCACGCTGGACGAGCTGCACCTTCTCGTGGAGACGCCGCACACCCTCGGCGATGACGGCATCCCGCTCGAGACGCGACATGCCACGGGTCAAACTCTCGAAGTAGAGCTCCGTGAGGATCGGGAGACCGATGGTCTCCCAATGGAGCGCGGCTTCCCAGTCCCCGCCGAACTCGAGCCGGATGTTGCCATCCGGGAGGTACTCGAGATCGTACTCCGGGAGCTGGAGCCGCCCAAGCCATTCGATGTACTCACGGTCGAACATGCGCGTGTCGTACTCGTACGTGCCGTTGAGGTAGTGGAGCTCGGAGCGCTGGACGCGGAGCGTCCGCACGTGGTCGAGCTGCTCGCGGAGCTCCTCCTCGCGGATGTGGCGCCCGAGTGCGACGTCCGTGCGGTTCCGCAATCCGAGCGTGACGTGGATCCCGCGATGGAAGCGTCGGATGAACGCCTGCATCGTGAACGTGTAGAAGTCGACGTCGAGCAGCGACGTGACGATTGGTTCATCGCGTTTCCGCGGTGTCCAGATGCTGCTCATGTTCCACCTCCTTCGAAGTACCGCCACCAGTCGCGGCCGGTGAGGATCTTCGGGTCGATGAGGTTCTTAGGGTACTGCGCGTGGTACCGCAGGAGCGCGGCCGCCAGATCGTCGAGCGGGAACTCCCAGACGAGCGGAGCCATGAACTCCTCTGCGGCGTCACGCTGGGGCGATCGTTGTTCGGTGACGCCGATGAGGAAGAGGTGCAGCCGACTCACGAGCGAGCCGGATGACTCTGCCGACGGCGGCACCGTCTGGACGACCGAGCCGACGTACCCGGTCTCCTCCTCGAGCTCGCGACATGCCGCGTCTTCGAACGCCTCGCCGGGTCGGTCGCAGAGTCCGGCCGGAAGTTCGAGCACGCGCGTGCCGACCGGCGGTCGGAACTGCTCGATGAGGATGACCTTCCGCTCGAGCGTCACGGGATACGCGACGACGACATCCCGGATTCCACGGGGACGCTCGACTGCACTCCACACGTGTGTGCGGCCGTCCGGGCGTTGGCACGTGAGCTGCACGAGCTGCAGGTGGCCGGTCCCGCACACCGCGGTACGACCGACGACCATGGTGGCTGGGATCTTCATGATTCGTCTCCTGTGGGAAAGGTCGGTCAGTACTCACCTCAGCCAGCACCCCGATGGTGATCAGGACGTTGGCTGAAGAGAGCCACAAGAACGGTCTACCCGGAATGGCGAACCGTACCATTTTTCGGCTCAGCTGTCAAACTCAGCTCACCTGCGCCCATGCTTAGTGTTATTATTACACAAACATACGAACGATGTCAAGGGCCTCCTCCCCAATGGAAGAGGCCCCCTCGAAAGGGAGCCCCGTGATCAGTAGCGGTCACCACCGCCGGCCGTATGCCTCCTCACCGAACGGATCCTGGACCCAGAAGAACCACTGGAGCCCGAGGGCGAAGAGGAGACCGATGATGCCGAGGACCCAGCACGCGGTCGTCGTCGGCTCGATCGACTCCTTGAGGTACGCGAAGTCGGTGGCCGGACGATGGATGAAGCGCTCCTCGACCTCGCCGACGATGATCTTCGCTACTTCCGCACCCTGGAACATGCCGATGCGGAGGATGCGCTGCTCGATCGAACGCTTCATCGCCTCGACCTTCGTCCACGACAGCGCGCGGACCCACGCGATCTCATGCCCATGCGGGAGGCCGATAACCACGATGAGGTCGTTCTGTTTCCCGCCGAACCACGCGGCGGCGAGCGCATCCGCGTACTCGGGTTTCGCAACGTTCGTCACCACGACGAACATGTTCACCCACTTCTTGGGGCCGAGCCGAGCGTTCGCCTCCGCGAGCGCCGTATCGAGTTGCGCGGCGTCGGGCAGCGCCACTCCCTGCGCGATCACCCGACGTACACGGTAGTGGTCGTACACGCGCGGGTACTCCGGGAGCTGCGCGCGGTGCTTTTCGCGGAGATCCCAGCGCCACGGGAACTTGTCCGGCGATGCCTGGATGTAGTTGTCGTACGAGTGCTCGAACGCCGTGGGTTCGCCCACGACGATCTGCGTCCAGCGTGCCGGCTCGCTGGTTCCGGGCGAGTTGCAGCTGTCGGAGAACGCGGTCTCGCCGTTCGACGTCTGCGCCTTCCAAGCGACGTCGCGGGAGTGGCGGTAGCACGTGCTGCAGTGCGTGCTGCAGTGACGGTTCTTCCCACTCCCGGAGCAGGTCGTGTGACAATTGCACTGATACGAATGGCAGCAGTGAACGTCCTGCTTCCACTTCCGACTGATCGTGCCGTTCCAGATCTCGTTGTCCGACATGCGGGCCGAGATGCTGATCCAGTAGCCGATGCCGAGCACCACGATAACGATGCCCTCATGGACGAGGACTTCCTTCCAGGTCACCCGCCCCTTGCCGAGGAGGCGACCGCCGATCCCGAGGAGTACGGGAAGAGCGAGCAGTGTGAGGAGAATCACGGATCACCTCCGTTGTAGCGCTAAGGGTTGTTCGGTTGGGAATGTTCAAGCGATCGCTCAATGTAGCACACCGAGCTGCGCGTGTCAAACGTCCTGTCATTGACGAACACCCCCTCGCGCTCCCCCTTCGCGTCTCCACGCGAACCCCCTCTCGCTCCCCCTTTGCAAAAGGAGGAGGACATCTGAGAGACGGGGAGGAACACGAAACACTCCCCCTCGTTCTGAGGGGGAGCGAGAGGGGGTGCGCGCAAAGGCAAACGTCCAACTCACCACGCTCACCACGCCCTCTCCCGATGTGCGGGCCGGAAACAAGGAAGCGCCGCCCTCCGGGGTGGAGTGCGGCGGCATCTTACTACTTCCGGCTGCACACGAGCTCGAAGAGCTGGTCGGCGAGGGCGATGATCTCATCGTGCGCTTCGAGGTCTTCCGCCCACTCGGGCGGGATCGCAGAGAAGCCGTGGAGCGCCCCAAGGATTGCGCCCACCATCGCGCCGTTCGAATCCGTGTCCCCACCGCCGTTCACCGCGGCGAGGACGCCATTGCGGAAGGAACTCAGGTGCATGCAACACGTCGCGAGGACAAACGGGACGGACTCACGCACATCGCTCTGCGTCCGTCGGAGGATGCCCTCTCTGCGAAACACCGCATCCTCTCCGAGCGCGAGGTGGCACGCGTCGTACAGCGCATGCCCGTGCGTCGGACACGGCCAGTGCGTCTCCGCTGCCGCCCAGGAGAGGAACTCCTGATGCGGCTCCCGAAACTTCGCGGGTTCATTGCCCGCGATGCCCACCGCGTGGAACACAGCGGCCGCGATCGCAGCCGCACCATGCGTCGCACAGGGATCGCGATGGGTGAGCGAGGCGAGCTCATGCACCGTACCACGGAACGCTGTGACTGCGTGCTGGTCGTGGTACTCGCAGTCCCGCCCCTCGTCGCACGTGAAAGCATCGAAGAGCGCGAGCGGTGCGATCTTCATCGCGACGCCATTTCCGAGGCCGTGCGCCTCGGGATCGAGAACCGGATCACCCGGCTTCCGTCTCCCGTCCGCGAGCTCGGCGATGCCGCGCGTTGTGGAGCCACCCCACCCACGGCGAACCTTGTGGTACTCAAGCACGTGCTCAGCCGCGATGTCGTCGAGGTCGAATTCGCCGCAGTGGATGAGCGACCGCGCGATCGCGAGCGAGAGCTGCGTGTCGTCGGTCCACTGCCCGGGCTTGAGAAGCGCCGTCGAGTGAAACCGCCGCTGCAGCGGCGCGAGGTAGCCCGTGACGCCGCGTCCGCCGGTCGCCTCGAGAATCTGCGCCGCGGTCAACGTCTCGACCGGCATCCCGAGCGCGTCCCCGCACGCGAGACCCACCATGCAACCGCGGAACCGATCGCGGAGCCGTTCTGCGTCTATGCGGATGTCCATGTGAATGATCCTCCCTCCGCGCTGACCCTATCGCACCATCGTTCGCGGGTCAAGGATCGCCTCAGTATGGAGAGTCCTGGTTCCCCCGCTTGGAGCAAGAGGGGGCGAGGGGGAGTTACGAGTCGTTCGTAACCCCTCCCAACCTCCCCTTACCCTCAGGGGAGGAGCAGAACCATCCAGGCCTCCCTCTTCCAAATCGGCCTCCATGGACGCTCCTCCTGCCACTCCCCAGAGATGTTGACTGATTCCAAAGATCGCCTCCCCATAGAGAAAGGACTCCCCGAAGGGAGTCCTCGTTGGTCGGTGGCGGTCACCACCGCCGGCCGTACGCTTCCTCATCGAACGGGTCGTGGGTCCACAAGAACCACTGGAGTCCGAGGGCGACGAGAAAACCGATCACGAACAGCGTCCAGAGCGCGGTTGGGGTCGGCTCGATCGAGGCCTTGAGGTACGCGAACGTGGCCATCGGGCGACGGACGAACCGTTCCGCAACCTCACCCTCGATGACGCGCAGGACCTCCTGGCCCTTAAATGTCCCGAGGCGGAGCACGCCCTTCTCGATCCCCTTCTTCGCCGCGGTGACTTTCGTCCACGAGATGACGCGCACCCAGGCGATCTCGGAGCCACTCGGGAGCCCCACGACCACGATGAGGTCGTTCTTCTTCCCACCGAGCCATGCGGCCGAGAGCGCGTCGGCGTACTCGGGTTTCGCGACGTTCGTGACGACGAGGATGACGTTCACCTGCTTGCGCGCGCCGAGATGCGCATTGATCTCAGACAGACGCGCGTTGAGCGCGTCGGCATCCGGCAGCGTGACTCCCGGCGTGAGCACTCGACGCACGCGGTACGTGTCGTACACGCGCGGGTATCCGGGGATCTGCGCGCGATACTGCTCAGCGAGATCGCGCTTCCACGGAAATGCGCCCGGTGCGGCCTTGATGTAGTTCTCGAAGCCGTGCTCGATCGCCGTCGGCTCGCTCTCGACGATCTGCTGCCAGCGAGCCGGCGGTGCGTCCTCCGGCGGGTGGCACCCGTCATTGAAGATGGGCTCCCTGTTCGATGTCACCGCGTGGTAGGTGACGTCCGCCTTGTGGCGGTAGCACGTGTCCCAGCACGTCTCGATGCACATGGACATGTCGCCGTCCGAGTCGAGGCACGGCCGCACGCAGGTGTGCGGGTTGCAGTCGTACGAGTGGCAGCAACCGACGCGTTCGGTCCACTTCCGGCTGATCGTTCCGTTCCAGATCTCGGTGTCCGCCTTTCGGTTCGAACGACCGATCGCGTACCCAATCCCGATGATCGCGATGACGATGACTTCGTGGACGAGGACTTCCTTCCAGGTCACCCTCCCCTTCCCGAGGAGGCGACCGCCGATCCCGAGGAGTACGGGAAGAGCGAGCAGTGTGAGGAGAATCACGGATCACCTCCGTTGTAGCGCTAAGGGTTGTTCGGTTGGGAATGTTCAAGCGATCGCTCAAGGTAGCACATTGAGCTGCGCGTGTCAAACATCCGGTCATTGACGTACACCCCCTCTCGCTCCCCCTCTGAGAGAAGGGGAGGAATCGAGGGAGTTCCACACCCGAGCAAACCTCCACTATGTTCACGGCCGTTGTTTTAGTGGAGGTTTCGCTGGTTTAAAAATCAGTCTCCTCACACTCACCCTCTGAGAAAAGAGAAAAAAGGTGAGAAAGGAACGAGGCCCCTCGGGAACGAGGGGCCCCTAATGACCATCACCACTTCGTCGAACGACCGCTGCTCCGGCTCCCGCCGCCTCCGAACGAGGTCGAGCGGCCGGAGCTGCGGCTGCCGCCACCACCGAAGGAGGTGGAGCGACCGCTCGAACGACTCGGACTCGGCGGGTGGTACCCGCCGCCCGACGAGCGCCGCGAGGAGCTGCTTCCCATGGCGTAGCCGGCGCCGAACGCGACCGCCTCGTCGAACCCATCGTCCGACTCGACATCCGCCCGCGCCTGGCGGTACGCCCGCTCGGCCTCGGTCTTCGCGCGCTGCGCCTCCGCGATCTGCTGCGTCGGATCGCGCATGGCGCGCGCCGAGGTGAGCGCACCGTTCGCGATGCGGAGCGTCGCCTTGGTCTCGTCCGAGACGTCCCACGAGTGGGCATCGATGTACCCGTGCGCCTTCGCGACCGCGAGTTCCGCGTCGCGGACCGCGCTCGCGGCCTTCTGACGGAGCCGCTCCGCCGCTTCGTGCTCCTGCTGGCACTTCGCGAGGATGCGATCCGCGTGGTGGTTCGCCTCCTGTGCGAGCCGGACGACCTCGAGGTAGTCGGGCTGGTCGGCCGCGAGCGCGGCACGCGCCTGCTCGAGCGTCGTTCGCGCTCGCGCGATCTCGGCTTTCATCCGATCGTCGATGTCCGCGTCGTGCTGGTGCTCGTACGCGGCGGCGCGTTCGAGGTCAGCCGCGGCAACGTCGATCTCAGGCCGCGCTGCGCGCTCTGCCTCCTTGAGGCGCGTCTCGAGTGCGGCGATCGCCTTGACGAGCGCGTCCGCGCGGTCGAGCAGCGTGTTGCCGTTCCGCACCGCACCTTCTGCGTCCTTCCACCGTTGCTGGTCCATCCCGGCCGCGGTGCGGCCGCTCTCCAGCGCCTCGCGTGCAGACGCGAGTGCGGCCTCGGCCTGGCTCCCGTTGCCTGCGATGTCGTCCCACGACGACTCGGCGTAGCGAGCGCTCACGCGATCGAACACCACGCGGCCTTCGCCGATGCGACGCTCCGCCTCGGCGATGCGCCCTTCGAGATCGCGAAACGCGGAATCGAGCCCCGCCTTGCGCTGCGGGAATTCCGTCGCCGTCGCGATCACTTCGTCCGCGCCGGCCTTCGCTCGATCCGCGGCAGCCTTGGCTGCGGCGAGGCGCTTGCCCTCACGATC
>CAZPCZ010000014.1:0-24104 GCA_964585225.1 uncultured Gammaproteobacteria bacterium | reverse complement strand
AAACTGGACGCACGTCGGCGCGCAGATGAGCCGCTCGAGCTGCGTGGACGCGGCGAGCGCGAGGCGGAGCCGAGACGCGCAGCTCGCCTGCAGCTCGTCGCTCAGGTGCGCGTTCGCGAGGAACTGCTTCGCGCGCACCGAGCGGGTGAGCGCCGCGAGCCGCTTGCAACCGTTCGGGAGCGTGAGCGCGTCGAGTGCGAGGAGCGCGTGGCCGCGCGGGTCCTCCATGTCGAGGGCAGCCAAGATCAGGTTCGTGAGCAGGTCGACCTGGCGGGCGCCGACGCCGAGGTGCGCCTGCGCGCCGCTAGCGGTCGACACCGTCGCGACGAGCGCCGCGAGTTGCTGTGCGCGGATGTCGACCGGGGTCCGGCCGAGCGAGAGCTTGTTCACGTTGAACGGGAAGCCGGCCGCGCTGAACGGGTTGAGGTACACGACGCGGCCGAGGTGCTCGGGCGCAAGCGCCGCGAGTGTTTGGAGCACTGCCGCGATCAAGTCGCCCTTCGGATCGATGATGACGAGCGTGAGCCCCGGCTGGACCACGAGTGCCGCGAGGAACTCCAGGACGAGTGCGAACGCGATGATGATCGTCTTGCCAGCGCCCGAGGCCGCGAGCGTGACGACGTGGCTCGCGCGCTCGGCCGAAGGCGCCGGCCACCGAACGGGCGCGCCGCGTTCGGTGAACCCGATGATTGGCCCCTCGCCCTGGACTATTCTCCCACGCTGCGCGCGCCGAAAGAATCGCGCGAGCAGCGCAGTCGCGTCGATGACCACGGCCTACTCGACGCGCTTCTTGCGCGAGGTCGGCGGGTGGCGGAGCCAGGCGTCGAGCGATCTGCGGTGTCGGACGTACTGCAGCACGCCGGCGACGATGACCACGCCGAGCAGCGCGCTGATCATGATGGTGCCGAAGGCGCCCGCACCGCTGCGGTCGTTGTTGAAGTAGCCCGGCGCGTTGTTCAGCGCGCTGGAGACGGCCGCGATGCAGGGCCCGGCGACCAGCGCCAACAACACGACTCCGAACAGGCGCCCCGCCGCCTGCCCTCCGTTGTCCGCGCCGGCGATCAGCCGGAAGCCGGTGACCACGAGGACGAGCGCGAGCACCGCGCCGATCAGTCCGGTCACGGCTGGCCTCCCGCTTCGTCCGAGCGCTCCGCGGGCGGCGTGAGCGCCGGGCAAGCGGGCGCGAACGTCATGTCCTTCGGGTTGGCGAACGCCGCGCGCCACGCGCGCTCGACACGCCGCGCGTCGGCGATGGAGCGCTCGGCAGCCCGCGCCGACCCCCGGCCCGCCGTCGTCTGGCTGAGGCCGCAGAACTGGATCGAGATGTCGACGCTCTCGATCAGTACGGGCGCCACCCGGGGGCGCGTGCGGGCCTGAACTGCCCGCGCCAGACCGCCTTCCTGCGTCTCGACACCGTCGCTCACGATCGCGAGGATGCAGGGCTCCACACCGCACCGGCCTGTGGCGTGAAGATGGCCGGCGGCGCGGAGCGCGGCCAGCGCGATTGGTGAACGCGCGGTGCGGCCTGCCGAGCGACAGGCCTCGTAGAGTTGCCGCAGGACTTGTTGCTGCTCCCGCTCGACGCGTCGCCGTCCTTCGAGTACGCGCCGCGGGCTCCCGGCGACGGCGGTGTAGAGGACGACCGGCTCCCCCGAGGTGCGCGCGTCGCCGGTCGTGAACAGCGTCACGTGGAGCGTGGCGTCGCCGTATCGATCGATCAGCGCACTCGCGACACCGCTGATGCTCTCACATCCGGCGATGGAGCTCGCCGAGCGGTCGAAGAGAATGGCAGCACGGGCGCCGCTGCGCTCGCAGCCGGTGGTGCCGATCACGAGCGCAGCGGCCAGGATGATGCTGATGCCGCGCGGCATGGCCTACTGGCCCCCGCCGAGCAGCCGGCCGCGGTTGACGTGGAGGCCCTCGGCCACCACGGCGCGCGCCGCGCGCAGGAACAGGCTCTCCAGGGCGGCGGGGTTGGACCGCCGCGCCCGGTCGGCGACCTCGGCGTTGCGCTCGGCGATGATTGCCTCGGCCTTGCGGATGCGCTCCTCGCGCACGGCGCAGGCGTTGGCCGCGTCCTTGATCCGCGCGTCGTGCTCGGCCCACGTGGCATACCGCGCGCCGTGGGCGTGGCCGACCCGATCGACCACGACCAAGATGCCGGTCTCGACGGCCGCCAGGGCTAGGCCGGTCACGACCTCGATGAGGTCCGTCGCCGCGACGCCGCGCATGAGGCCGATCCCAACCGCGACGCCGACGCCACCCCAGAACGCGCCTCGCCGCAGCCCGGGGAGTCCGACGAGGTGGAGTTGCACCAGGACGAGGAACGAGCCGAGCAGCAGGCCGAGCACGGCGCCGAGCAACCAGCTCGCGCCGTCGCTCACCCCGAGCCCCGCCGCGAGGTCGTGCAGGGAGATCGCGAAGATGGACGAGAGCGACCCGGCGGCGCTGGGCGTCAACCACCACGGGAGCGTCGGCGGCGGGCCGCTGCACCCCTCGGCCGCGGCCTTCGCCTGGGCCTGCCGGGCGCGGCTGTGGTCGTTGAGCAGCGCGCGGCTCTCCATCTTGGTCGTCCGCGCGGCCTGCGCGCACTGCTCCTCGCGGGCCGCGTCGTCCGGCCGCCGCTCCGGGTCGTACGCCGGGCGCTGCGCGCGGCTGGCTTGTACGAGTGCGTCGGCCTCGGCCGCCGGGAGCGGCGACTCCTCGACGGTCACCGCGCCGGACCGAATCGTCTCCTCGCGCCATTTCTGGCAGAACTCGCCGACCTCGCGCAAATCGCCGGGCGGCGCGTCGGGCACGGGGCCGTCGGCCGCCACGCCGTTGTCCTCGTTGATGTTGATGATGTCGCGGTTGAACTTGTCCTTCTTCATCTCGATCTCCTCCGTGCGGATGCTGTCCGCGTTCTAGCGTCGCTGGCGCTGTCTGATTCGGCGGCGCGGTCGCGCTTGAGCACCGACTCATGCACCAAGCCGCGCGTGCCGTCCGACGCTTCGACGCTGCACCAGCCCCATGTGTCGCAGAACCCGATGCAGACGGCGTTGTTGCCGCGCCCGCGAGAGACCACCCCAATCACGTTGGCGCGGAAGTCAGGGTATGGGATCTCGCCGCTGCTGCGCACGAACGCCGCGTCGGTCACGCCGTCCAGCTCGGCCGGCTCGCCGGACAGCACGCAGTCGCCCTCGTCGGTGTTGCCGATCGTGTTGTCGATGGGCAGCGGCGCGGGCGGCTGGCTGGGCGGGCTGCCCTCCTCGCAGGTGGCGGGGAAGCCCATGAGCAGCAGCGCCGAGATCCCGATTGTCGACCTGTTGACCGTGTACATCGTCGCGTCTCCTTCCACGCCCTGGGGGCGCGTGGGGAGACTGCGACGGCAACGGCGACGCTGATAAGGACAGCGTTGGCTCTACCCGGCGTTCTCCCGGACAGCGTTGTCCGCCGATTCGGCGCGCTCAACCCAGCCTGCGAAACGGACTTCGTCGTCAGCGTGGAGCTCGTTGTCGTCCTTGAGGGGCTTCAGGAGGGTGAACCCGACCGCCTCGTTGACGCGGCGGATGTACCTGGCCACCTTCGCCAGGTCGCCTTCTGGATCCTGCTCCGTGAAGGCGCCGTCGATGAGCTCCCACAACTCGTGCTTGCGCCTGAACTCGACTACCCTGCCGCGGTACGTGACCGTGCGCTCGATCCGATCGACCACGGCGAGGTCGCCGTCGAGAAGCCTGATCCCGTAGGCGTCCCATCGGCGGGCCAGGGGGCTCGGCTGCTCCGCCGGTGATTGCCGGTCGCCAGCCGCCTCGACATTGCCGCGTGAGACGGCCGGCTCGAAGGTGAGCGTGCAGACGACGCGACCCCGCTCATCTTGTTCTTGATCGATGCGCGCGGCGTAGCCGACCGGAGCCCGCACGACGAGCGTGCCGTCAGGCGGCAGCCGAACAGGCGTAGGCCGTGCGTCCGTGCAGGTGCCCGGATCTCGGCGCCGCCTACCTGCCACCGCTCGCCCTCCGCTCGCGCCTCTTGAGCGAGCGGAAAGCGAACGCGTGGTGTGGCCCTTGACACGCACCCTCCCCACGTGCGGGGCGGTGCGCTATCGTTATTCCTACGCGGTATCCACCGGTTGCCGAGCGCCCCAGGCGGAGTGGCCTGGACCTCCGGGTTGTGGGAGGTGGCACGGCAATCGAGCGGATCCGCGACGGCTGGCTGTGATCCACGTCGCGTCAATCCTCTCGCTGTCGGCCGCCTCCCGTTCTTTTCCCCAGGTTCGGGAACGGGGCAGTGCGGTCGTTCGCCCCCGAAGCCTGCGCCCGGGGACTTCCCGTCCGTCCCGCTTGACCCACCAGCAATCCGAATGCAGATAGGGAGCTGGGACTTCTCGAGCGGATTCCACCCTAGCGCGCGAGGACGGGTCCGTCAAGCCCCGCTCCGCCCGCCCGCCGGCCCGCCCCAGCGATGGTCCGGCGACGAAACCGCGGCACGTCCGGACGGCCCTTTCCCGCAGCGGACGGGGAAGATGTGCTAACGGCCGCCAAGCATGACTGCTGGCGGCCGTTCGTCGTATCGTCGTCGGGACCAGCCTAGCTGGTCCGCGGTTGTTCAGTCGGGGAACGGGCCTGGGGCCAGCTCCCGCCTCCACGCGCTATTCGGTGGCGCGCGCCCACTCCCGACGTGGCACCGCCTGCGCCACGTCGGTCGGAACGAGTTGGCGGAGCGCCGCACTCGCTTGTCGCTCCAACGCGCCCCCTTGGGCAGTGGCGGGCCTGCCCCACAGGAAGGTGCGAGGGCCGGTGCCCATGCCCTCGCTCGCGGATCCTTCGTGTCGCACGTCGCCAACCTCGGCGGCAGCCCTCCGCCTGCGAGCGACCGTGAGCACCTGCGCGCGGGCATCGCCACACCGCTCGACCATTGCAGGACGCACGGGCTGCCACCCTGCATGTCGATCGACGTGCGCACCTACCGCGCCTCCCTACGGCCGCGGGCGGGATAGCTGCGCCCGGTCGAACGCAGCGCGACGCGGCGGTGATGGTTCCCCGCGGCCGAGTCTTTTCCCATGGTGGGATCGTAGCCGTTGGCCGACACGGTGCAAGTCCCCAACTCGTCCCGACATCCGGCGGGCTAGCAACAGCGTGATCAACAAGGAGATGACGCTGTGCATGTACATCACGACCTTCACCGCGGCGTAGCGCCTCGCAATCACTCGGTCTTTCGGCCGGCGGCAACACCTCGGTGGTCTACGGCGAGATCGTGTTCATCTCGTACAAGTCCACGGTGCACTCGTTGTTGAAGGGCACCGCGATGAGGAAACCCCGGCGTCCCTGACGCCGGGGCCTACAACTGCTCGCGCAGCGTCGGAGCGAACGCCCCGAGTTCTGCGTGTCCATCGGCCACTGCGCCGACGAGCATGGTGCGGACGGCCGCTGGCTCGAACCGGAAGAGGAGCCGCGTGAGCCACTTCGCCGCGCTGCACGCACGGCCGATGGCATCCACGTCAGACCGCTGGCGCGAGGATGCGCCGCATGTAGTCCGCGAGCCAGGGCTCAGGCTCCCGGTCCGGCTGGAGCGCTGCCCGCAGGTCCGGGTCGTCCCACTCCTCGACCGCCGCGAGCGCGGCGTCGCGGATGAGCAGGCTCGGGTGGCCGAACGCCTCGCGGACGAGCGCGACCCCGCACTCGCCCAGCGCGGCGCGGCCGCGGGCGATGATGCAGCGGAGCAAGTCCGCGGCGAGCGCGGCGTTGCTCGCCGCGTACTCGCGGTACGCGCCCTCGATCCAGCCCGGCGCACCGGCCGGGTCGGCGGCGAGGGCGGCCGCGATCAGGCGTTCGGCTGGGTGGATCATGCCGTCGGTGAACGGCTCCGCGTCAAGGGATGCCTGGAGTCCCGTGCGGAACGCTTCACGCGTGAGCGTCGGCGTGCTCCCCGCGGGCGCGTCGGCCGAGATGGCGGGGGTGGACATGGAACGAACTCCTCCTTCCGGAGGGCGCGCCGCCGTCGTGGCGGGCGCCTCCCCGCCGACCTCGGGGGACGAGAGCGAGGGGGAAGCACCGTGCGCATGGGCGCGGGGCGGCTTTCTCGACGGGCGCATCCACCTCCAAGATAGGAGCCGGACCACCGTCGGTCAAGGCGGCTCGGCCCGTCGGTCCCGTGCTAGAGTACCGGCGAGTGCTCGTGCGCCTCGTCCAGAACCCGCCCACGTACCGGCTCGTCGCACTCGGCGTGAACGACGCGCCCGGGCAGAAGCTCCTCCGGTACGCCGAGCGGGACGCGATGTCGATCGCTCGCGTGTTCACGAGCGGTGTCGGGCCGCTCGGCAACGAGGACTTCACCCTGCTCCGCGGATACCGGGCCACGTCGCACCGGCTCAACCTCGCGCTCGGCGCGCTCGCGTACGACCCGCCCGACCACCTCGTCCTGTACATCTCCAGCCACGGGAACAAACTCGGCGTTGCTTTGGCCGACGGCCACTATTCCTTCGCCGCGCTCGCCGAGTGGCTCCGGCGCATCGGCGCGCCGAACACGATGGTGATCCTCGACACCTGCCACGCCGCCGCGTACGCGCGGTACGCGCGCGTCGGGGTCGGTGGGCTGGCCGGTATTCTCAACCTGTCGTGGATCGTTTCGCTCGCCCAGGCGACACCCGGCTGCCGCTTGATCTTCTCGACGGGCGCGAAGCGCACGGCCTCGGAGGGCGGTCGGGTGCACCACGGCCACTTCACGTGGGCGCTGCTGCGCACGCTCGTCAACGCGCCGGGCGACTTCCTCGCCGGTGGCGAACGCTGGATCTCGGACGCTGCGGCGTTCGCCCGCGCGCGGGATCGCATGGTTCGGGTGTTCGGTCCCGGCCAGGTGCCCCAGGCAATCGGCCTGACCGGCGACTTCCCGCTCATGCGGAGCCAGGCGCACCGCGCGGTCGGCGACGCCACGATCGACGAGGCGCAGCTCGTGTCCCGCGACGGCCGGCTCCAGGTGGAGTTCTGCGTGAGCGGTCGGCGCCACCTGCCCACGCGGCTGCGGTGGTCGCTCCGGAACGCGCTCGGCGTCGAACTTGCGACCGACACGCTCCGCGTCGCGCCGAAACACGACGCCGGTTGCTTCCGGGGCCGCGTCACGCTCCCGATGGACGCCCCGCGTCGTGATCGCCTGACCCGGGTGCTTGCGCGCGAGCGTGGGAGCGCCCGGCTCCACGTCACGCTCGCGGTCGAGGACCACCGCGCCCGTCCGCTCGCGCGAGCGGCGGTGCCGCTGGCGTACACGGCGTAGGCGCGCGCGGCCGCGACGCGGTGGGAGCCCACCGCGAGATCGTCAGGCCATCAACCGCGCGCCCTCGAAGTCGCCCGCCAACTCCCGCGAAAGAAAATGGAACTCCAACTCGCCGTGGGTGCGCCGGTCGGTCCAGTAGGTGCCGGCGAGGGCTCGGCCCGCGGCATCCACCCGCAAGAGCATCCCGCCGTGGTGGATCGCACTGCGGTCCCGCACCGCCAGCCTTGGCTCGCCGCGATAGATCGCGGCCACCATGCATGTGCCGTCGGTCTCCGCGACGAGCGTGGCGACGAGCGTCATGGACTGTGCCTCGACGGTCAAGAGCCGAAGATGCAGGGTCGAGAAGGTCTGGCGCACGACGAGGTAGGCCTCGATGGGCGCGATGCCGGTGCCGGTCTCGGGTCGCGCCCAGTTGGAGGCGATCGTCCCGCGCCAGGTGCCCCGAAGGTCCTTACGCTTCGCGAGCGACCGGACACCAGGCCACGACCACGCGGTCTGATCGAAGGCGACCAGGACGCCGGCCAGCACGGTGACGACGAGCGAGATCGGCGAGAAGAACGAGCCGGTGATCGACCACCCGTGACGGATGAGGTCGGCGGCCCAGACGACCGCCGCGAGCGCGACCAACGCCACCAGCCCCGCGCGGGCCACCATCGCCGGCCTAGAACCCGACGTGCCGCCACGCGGCGGTGAGGTACGCGTTCGCGTGGGAGCGGGTCCACGCCTGGCCGTCCGCGAACAGCTTCTTGCGCCGGTTGACCTCGTGGAAGTTCGCGCATCCCGCGTCGTTCTGCGTGGCGCTCCAGAGGCTGTTCACCGTCGCCTTCACGTCCTCGTAGTAGCTGCCCTCGACGCAGTTGAAGCACGCGTCGGCCGCGTTGAACACGAGGCACTCGATGAGGAACGACGGGATCGGTGCCGCCGCCGCCCTCGCCTCCGTCGTCCCCTGGGTCTCCATGTCCCCACGGAGCCGCTTGAGGATGCGAGTGACCCGCTTGAACCGCCGCCGGGTCGCATCGTTCCGCGCGATGCCCTGGTCGTAGTGGTCCTGATGCCAGTTGATGATCCGCCGGCCGGAACCATCGCGGCGCCGGGTCTCGACGCCGAGGACGTACGCCCACGTGCCATCGCCCTTCCGCTGGCCCGTGTACCGCCGGTGGAGGAGGAACGGCGTCGCGTCGGCGTCCAGCCGCGCGCTCGTCTCGTGCACGTCGAACGTGACCTTGCCGGGCGTCACGCCCTTCGCGCCGAACTTCGCCGTGAGCGCCGCTCCGACGTCGCTGCGGAACTGGTCGAGCACGCGGCTGGCGTCCGTCAACCCGAGCATCTGGGCCGTGAGCAGCCCGCCGGGGGGCAGCTCGTAGAAGCAGGCATCGTTGAGGACCACCGCGACGTCCACGTCACTATCCTGCCGGACGTTCGTGTTGTTCCGGTAGCTCCCGGTCGGGTAGATGTCGACGCTGGACCGGCCGAACGCGGCGCTGGCGCGGATCGCCTCGTTGATCATCCGGGCGGCCCGGCTGCCCTTCTCTTCCTCGGTTTCCGTGGGCGGCTTCGCCCACGCCTTGAACGTCTCATGCCAGTCGCGCGCCATCGGTCACCTCCGTCGTTGCGGGGACGGTGGTACGCCCGGCGCAAGACGCGGTCAACTGGGCGGCCGACGCGGGTCACGCGGTCAGCGGCGTCGCGCCGGCGACCACGCGCTTGACCTCGTCGATCTTGCTCGCCGCGGGATCGTTGCTTCGCGGGCTGCGGACTTCGAAGACGACCTGGCCTTCGACGAGCAGGAGTCCCACACCGGCCGTCTTGAGCTTCCGATCGAAGGCCTGCGAATCCCAGCGCGTGACGGCCTTCCCGTTCGCGTGCCGCCAGAGGTACGCGGCTGCGAGCGCGGGCGTGCAGGCGAGGTACACTTGATGCGCGTACGCGGCGTAGGTCGTCGCCTGATCGAGGGCGCGCGTGAGTTCCGCGAGCATGTTCTTCAGCTCGACGGCGACGAAGTGCGTCTCCCACCAGTCCGAGCGGTACCCGAGGAGGTCGGCGTGGTTCGGACCGAGCGGAACCTCGGCGTACGGCACGCGCTTCCGGCCGCGCAGCCAAGTGGCGACCGGCGGTAGTAGGTCGCTCTCGCGCGCAACGCCCTGGAAATACCCGTCGCGGACGAGCTTGAACGGCAGGTCGGCACGGAAGATCTCGGCCGCGAGGACCTCGGCGGGCTTCGCGTCGTGCCAGAGCGAGGTTGGGGCCCGGCGGAGGTGGTCGATCTGCTGCTCGATCGCGCGGAACTTGGCGTCGGTCGGCAGCGCCTTGAGGCTCGCCGCGCTCTTCGCGGGGACGTCGAGTTGCCCGAGCAGCGCATCGAGCACGCGGCCGTCGGCGATGGCTTGGCGGAGGACAATGCTCCGCAGGTGGCAGAAGCGCGCGTTGTCATCCCATCCGAAGTCCATGAAAACTCCCGGCCTGGGTCGGTGGGACAGTATAGCCTCGCGGCGTCTGGTCGGGGCGCCCGCGCAGCCGAACACCTACCGCGAGACCGAGAACGCCGTACCCTTGATGCTGGTGCCGAACTCCTCGGTCGAGGTGCCGAAGAAGAGCAGTTGGGGCAACTCGTGCTCGAAGACGAGGTAGGCGCTCGTCGCGGGCGAGAGCGTGTTGGCCGCACCGACGAAGTTCATCTCCACGCCCTGGACGCGCAGATCCTTGCCCTCGATGTGGCCGGACTTGCGGCCCGCGATCCCTCCGCCGTTCGCCGGCCCCCATCCCCACTTGATCGGCCGCGGCCCGGCCGCCGGGAAGGCGAAGCGCCAATACATCAGCTCGCCAAAACGCGGGCGCGCCTCGACGGCGACCCATTCCGGCTTGCCCAGGTATCGATCGTGGAGGCGGATGACGTAGGGCGAAGCTTCGGGGATCTCGACACGGGGAGGCCGTCGTTCGACAGCGGCACGGACCTGCTCGCGCCAGTCCGAGGTGCGCAGGTCGATGCAGAGCCGGACCTTGAGCGGAAGCGGGACGTCCGCGACCGCCACGCCGTGCAGGAGCCCGATGAGCGGGAGCGCGGCGCCCTTCGACGTGAGCGCACGGTCAAGGGCGTAGGCGAGTTCCTCGCGACAGGCCTGGCTCGCGAGCGATGCCGGCGTCACGAGGTACGCCCAGCCGGACAGGTCAGCCCGGCCGAGCCGGTCGGCGATCTGCTCCCAGAGCCGCTGGCCGGGGACGAGCGCGACCTTGTCGTACCGCGCTTCGACACCGGCGTCCCGGAGGCTCTGGACGAGGTAGTCGAAGTCGCTCTCGTCGTTGTCCTTCCACGCGTACGTGATCCAGAGCGGCGCTGTCATAGCTGGACGAACATCCTACGCCGCCAACGCGCGCCCTGCACCATGCCAGCGTTGCCCACGCACCCCGGCACTTCCCGGCCCGTTGCCCACGGGTTGCCCACGAAGTGCCGAGGAGGGGGCGATCGTGACGATTGCTGGTGACGCGCGGGACGCCCAGGTTGCGCCCAGGTTGAGCGGAGATTCGCGCAACGACGCGGTCACCATCGGTACCGCGAGCATCGCTTGACAGGCGACGGATTTCCGCGTATATTGGCCGGTTGCGGATAATGGGGATTCTACCCCACGCACGCCGCAGCATGATCGTTCAACCCCGGACTCCCACGAATCGCTCGCGGGAGTCCCACAAGATCGGAGGTGGGCCGATGGCCCGAGACAGCCAGCACTGGGGGAAGGACCCCCGAGACCGTCGCCGCCATCAGCGGCAGCACCCGGGCGGCCGCGCGCTCGGCGTCGTCGCCGGTGTGCACGGTACCGTCGCGGCCGTCCGCGAAGAGCGCGACGGCCAGGGCGAGGTCCGCGCCGTCGTCACCGAGGATCGCTACGACCTCACGGTGCCGAGCGCACTCAAGGAGCGCGTGCGCTCGCTCTTCGTGAAGGTGAACCGCGTGGACGATCGGCGGGGCAGCGGGCGCGTCGGCGGCTGCATCCTCGTCGTGACGTTCCGCGAGCCGCAGGGCGGCATCCGTGGGCTCCCGGTGTCGAACGCGCAGGCCGGCAAGCTCCGGAGGCTCGGCTTCACGCACGTTACGATCCAGGCGATCCCGGAGGCCAGCCGCGAGGCGGCAGCCGGCCCGCGCCCCGCGTGCCCGTACGACGAGCGCGCGTTCCACATCGCGTGGTTCAAGCCGCGCGGCGGGCACCAGCATGCGGGCGAGAAGGGCGGCGAGGTCGTCCACGAGACCTACGACGAGCTCTCGGTGCTCGAATGGGTCTACGAGAACGACCTCCTCGCGCTCTACGACGTGCCGCACCTCGTCGGCCAGGGGCTCCTCCCGAAGCGCGACGACGACCGCGAGGCCGAGAACGGCATCGCGGCGCAGGCCCAGGCGCTCTTCGGCCGTCCGATGGGTCCGGTGCATCCGGAGCGGGTGTTCCACCGCTCGCGCCTCCTCGCTCGACTCATCGAGCGGTACGAGGGCGACCCGGGCCGAGCGCTCTCAGCGTTCGAGATGAGCGAACGCGGGAAACGCACCGCCGCTCGCTTCGCGTTCGACACGTTCGGCGCGCAGGCGTTCTACGTCTCGCACGCCCTTGGACTCGCCTACGCGGTGTTCCACCTGCCGGGCGCGCGGTTCGTCCTCCGCGTCGAGCTCTGGCAACGCATCGCCACGGTCGAGCCCATGCGTGTGGACCAGCACGGCATGGACGAGATGCTGATCTACGACCGCTTCCTCACGAACGCGGCGTTCCGCTCTGTGACGTGGGACGAGTTTCGCGTCCTCACCGGCGGCATCGGCACCGCGGTCGCACCGGCATCCGCCACACCGTGACCAACATCCCCCGCCCTCTCCGAGGGGGCGGGGGTTCCATGTTGTGCCATACTAAGGGGAGTCATTACGGGGGGAGGGCTCGCATCCCCGCTCATCACTCTTCACTCATCCCTCTTCGCTCCCATGCTCTCTTCCCTCCTCGCAATCATCGTCCCCACATTTGGCATTGGTGCGGTTGGGTGGTTCTGCCGGAAACGGGGCATCTTCGACGGCGCCGCGGTCCACGGGCTCAATGCGTACGCGTACTACGTCGCGCTCCCGGCCCTCATCTTCGAATCCGTATTCCAGCAGGCGCTCCACGCGCGCCTCACCGCCTCGGACGTTCGGTACCTCATCGGTCTCGCCGTCGCCCATGTCGTCGTTTTGTTGCTCGGCGCCCTCGTCCTCTCCCGTGCCCGCCGTGAGGTCCGCGCGACCGGTCCGATGCTCCTCGCGTTCGGCTCGACCGCGTACCTCGGCATCCCGTTCTCAACCTTCGCATTTGGGCCCGAGGGTACCGTGTACGCTGCGCTTGGATCCGTCGTCCTCGTTGTGGTCGTCCTGTTTGTTTCCCTCGTCACGTTGAACCGCCACGGCAAGCGCGAGGCGCCGATCGCCACCTGGCACCAGCTCCTCGAGCTCCCGTTCCTCTGGATCGTACTCTTGGGTGCGCTCCTCCCGCTCGTGGGCGTCCGGGCGCTCCCAGAGTTCGTCGGCCGCACCATCGCGATCCTCGCCGGTTCTGCCGGTCCGACCGCGCTCCTCGCGCTCGGCGCGTTCCAGTACGGGCTGAAGCTCGACCGAATCCCTTGGGGGCGGGCGACCGCGCTCGTTGTGGGGAAGATTGTGCTCCCCGCCGTCGCGACGTACCTCATTCTCATGCTCCTCGGCGTCTCCGGGCTCCCGCTCGCCGTGGGTACCGCGCTCGCGGCGACGTCGGTCGCGGTGACTGCCTTCGTCCTCTCGGATGAGTACCGGATCGGCCGCGAGCTCACCGCCGGCGCGCTCATCACCTCCACGCCGGCGTCCCTCGTCGCGCTCACGCTCGTCTCGTGGCTCTGGCTCGGGACCGGGGTGTTCCGTTAGGGTTCATCCACCCCGCCCCGCGAGAACGGGTTGCACCGGAGGACCCTCCAGAGCCCTCGCAGTGCTCCACGAACCGCCCCGCGCTCCAGCACGGAGATTCGTGTGTACTCAGAGCAACTCGGGTGGAACCGACAGTACCCGTGCGGGAATACCGCCTTCGCCCAAAATGAATGGTCTGGCGAGAGCGTCCATTGGTAGCACTGGATGATCCCGGCGATGCCACACCGGAGTGCTGTGGATTGATGGTTTGGCTTCGCTCTCACACTCTTCCCTCTTCACTCTTCCCTCTTCACTTCGGTATCCACCCACGGTCCACGGAGGAGCCCCGCGCGGCCCAGCGTCCTCCCCACCTCATCCGCAAGTTCTCGGTAGGACTTCCCCACGGCAACGGGTTTGACGTACACGACGAGATCGGCGTCGGTCCGAATGCTTGGGAGATGCCGCCGGAGCGCCTCGCGGACGAGGCGCTTCACACGGTTCCGGACGGTTGCGCGCTTCGATGCCTTGAGCCCGGCAACGACGGTCGCGCGGGTGCGACCGAGCCGGTTCGGGACCGCTCGGACGGTGATGCTCGGCGCGTGAACGGGCCTCCCCATCCGGGAGACCCGTTCGACATCGCGTCGGTTGTGGAGGCGGTGGGCCCTCGAAAGCATGATGCTCGTAGCGATACGGGTGAACGCGATCCCAATCTACGAATTCCATCCGAATGACCCGAGTTCGGAGCATTCGGGTGTCGCATTCGGAGTATTCGGATCGCCCTACACCGTGAGGCGCTCCCTCCCCTTCGCCCGTCTCCGCCGGAGCACGTTGCGACCGGACTTCAAGTGCATCCGGCTCCGGAACCCGTGGCGGCGAGCGCGGCGGCGCTTCTTCGGTTGGTAGGTCCGTTTTGGCATGCGCGTGTGGTTTGGATAATCCGACCTGCTCCTGTACCTTTTTATACACTGCCCATGCACCATCCGTCCAGACTTGACTGGTCTTGTGCGGCGCGAGGCGGTACGTGAAGATGGGGAGGTGTAGGGGCGACCCAAGGAATATGCTCGATTGCTCGCAGGTGTGGCAGGCAGTGCTCGGGGAGATCGAACTCCTCACGTCGAAGCCGAACTTCACGACGTGGTTCAAGGGGTCCGCGCTCATCTCGTACGACGACCGCTGCGCGGTTGTCTGCGTCCCGAATACGTTCACGAAATCGTGGCTCGAGAGCAAGTTCAACGCGCACATCCTCCGCGCGCTCCAGAACGTCACGCAGGTGAAGGTTCACCAGGTCGTCTACCGCGTTGAGCTCGTCCACGCAGACGAGCGCGTCACCGCTACCGTCGGCGCCACGTCGCGCACTGCGCCGGCACCGGTCTCTGGTACGGCACCGGCGTTCGACGTCGAGACTGCTGCCGCTGCGGCGCGTGAGCCGACCGTCATCGACGAATACGGTCTCAACAAACGGTACACGTTCAGCTCGTTCGTGGTTGGGAAGGGAAGTGAACTCGCACACGCCGCGTGCCAGGCCGTCGCGTCCGCCGTCGTCGAAACGAAGCCGAAGCCCTACAACCCGCTCTTCCTCTACGGGGGGGTGGGGCTTGGGAAGACGCACCTCCTCCAGGCGGTTGGGAGCCACGTCCTCCAGCAGCTCCCGCAGGCACGCATCCGCTACGTCACCTGCGAGCAGTTCATGAACGACTTCGTCCACACGGTACGCGGCGGCCGCGGGAAGGAGTTCCATGATCGGTACCGGAGCGTTGACCTCCTCCTCATTGACGACATCCAGTTCATCGCGGGGAAGGAGGGGACGCAGGAAGCGTTCTTCCACACGTTCAACCACCTCCACCAGAACGACAAGCAGGTCGTCCTCACGTCCGACCGCCCGCCGAAGGCGATCCCGGCGCTCGAGGCGCGGCTCCTCTCGCGGTTCGAGTGGGGGATGATCGCGGACATCGGCACTCCAGACCTCGAGACGCGCATTGCGATCCTCGAGACGAAGTGTCGAGATCGGAACTTCCCGCTCGCTGGAGAGGTGGTCCGCTTCCTCGCGACGAGCATTCAGTCGAACGTCCGCGAGCTCGAGGGGGCGCTGAACAAGTTCTGCGCGTACGTCCAGTTCCACAAGGTGCCGGCGTCCGTTGAGGTCGCGCGATCCATCATCCAGCAGCTCTCGGCGCTCCCACGGAAGAGCGCGGTTACCCCGAAACAGCTCCTCCAGACGGTTTCCGAGTTCTTCGACGTGCCGGTTCCCGACCTCATTGGGAAGAGCCGGAAGAAGGAGCTCGTCATCCCGCGCCAGATCGTCATGTACCTCATGCGAGAGGAGGTGAAGTCGAGCTACCCCGCGATTGGACACGAGCTCGGCGGCCGCGACCACACGACGGCGATGCACGCGTACGGCAAGATCACTCAGGAGGTTGAGCAGAATGAGAAGGTCCGACAGGATATCCAGCTCATTCGCCAACGGTTGTACGCGTGATGGAGACGCGCACAGGGATTGAACATGAAGAGCGCATCGCGCTCCACCGCGCATCACCATGTGTGTGAAGCATGGACGATGTGGTGCGTCTCTTTTTGAAAACGAACCGTATTCTCCACACCACGAACGCGGAGTGGAGTCTCACATACAGAACTCATACACCACACATGCGTGCTTCGCCCACAATGAGATTCAAAAAATGGTGGTGGTTTTTTTCTGAAAACAAAGCCTTGGGTATCATCTCAGTCTATTGAAAACTCACACCATCCACCAACACTCTACTTACTCTAGAAATACATACACCACTACTAAAGTAGTACGCACATGCGGTTTTCGTGCACCCAAGAGAACCTCCACACCGCACTCACCCTCATCGGGCACATCGCTGCGCGACAGGGTAGCCTCCCCATCCTCTCGAATGTACTCATCCGCGCGGAGGAGAAAGTTATCACCCTCATCGCGACGAACCTTGAGCTCGCGATGACCTACCAACTTCGAGGGAAGGTGGATGAGGATGGGACGTTCACCGCGAACGCGAAGCTCCTCACCGACGTCGTGAACCTCCTCCCCAAAGACCGCACGGACCTCACCGCCACAGAGGGATCCATTGAGCTCCGGTGCCGCGGGAGCGCAACGAAGGTGCGCGGGATGGACGCCGCAGAGTTCCCGCTCATCCCCACCATCAAGCGCGAGGGGGCCATCCGAATGCCTGCCGCTGCGCTCCGTGACGCGCTCGCGAGTACGGTCTTCGCTGCCGCGGCGGGAGAGAGCCGACCAGAGCTCGGAGGGATCCTCTGGAAGCTCGAGGGGACAAGCGCGACGCTCGCGGCGACGGACAGCTACCGGCTCGCGGAAGCAAGGCTCCCCCTCCTCGCGAATGCGGCCCCGAAGGGAACCGCCATCATCGTGCCGAGCCGGACCGTGGCCGAGCTCCTCCGCGTGCTCGGGGCGCTCCCAGACGACGAGGTCACGGAGGTCGCCTGCTACCCTTCCTCGAGCCAGCTCCTCGTCGTGGCCGGGAACCTCGAGGTGACCTCGCGGCTCGTTGATGGGACCTTCCCCGACTACGCGCAGATCGTGCCGCAGTCGTGGTCCACGCGCATCCGTGTTGCGCGCGGGGAGCTCCAGGCGACGGTGCGCGCGGCGAACCTCTTCGCGCGAACGGGGGTGAATGACGTGTCCCTCCGGTGCCTCCCGAAGGCGAATCAGCTCATCGTCCGGTCCGAGAACGCGCAGCTCGGCGAGCACCAGTCCTCAATTGATGCGGAGGTCGAGGGGGACGAGGTGACGACAATCCTGAACGCCCGCTACCTCCTCGACGGCCTCGCGGTCATCCCAGGCGATCGGGTCGCGATCGAGTTGACGGGCGCCGTCGCCCCTGTTGCACTAAAGCCAGTGGAGGGGGAGGGGTACCTCTACATCGTGATGCCAATTAAGCAGTGAGGTGGGTACGTGGGTACGAATGTACGAACATGCTACGAATGTACGAATGGAGCACCACGATCGCCTTAACAATGGCGCCCGCAGCCGGATTCGTATATTCGTAATGAATTCGTACATTCGTACCCATAACATTCGATTCGTAAATTCGTACCCACTATGAATAAACGCGCATTCGGATGGCTCGTCGCCATCATCGTGGTCGTCGGAATCATCTACGCAGTCGCGAAGCGGCCGGCGGGGCCGGCGGCGCTCGCCGGTGAGGTGACGATCGGCGCCGTGCTCCCGCTCACCGGGGATGCGGCAGCGTACGGCGAGCCGCTCCAGCGATCCGTGCAGCTCGCGGCCGACGAGATCAACAAGACCGGCGGGGTCGGCGGGAAGACGCTCAAGGTGCTCTTCCAGGACGGGAAGTGTGCCGGACCGGAGGCGACGAACGCGATCCAGCAGCTCGTGAACGTCGATCAGGTACAGTTTGTCATCGGCGGTGCGTGCTCCGGCGAGACACTCGCGATGGCACCGATCGTGAATGAGAAGAAGGTGGTCCTCGTCTCGCCATCAGCGACGAGCCCAGACATCACGACGAAGGGCGGTGATTACGTATTCCGTACCTCGGCGTCGGACGCCTTCCAGGGACGGGTCGCCGCGGAGTACGCGTACCGCAACCTCGAGAAGCGGAAGGCCGCGGTCATCTCAGAATCCACGGACTACGCGCAGGGATTGAGTCGCGTGTTCGTGCGGCGGTTCGGCGAGCTCGGCGGTGCCGTCGCGGTGGATGAAGTCTTCAACCCAGGGGAGACGAATTTCCAAGCAACCGCGACGAAGGCGTTGGGGGCGAAGCCAGACGTGATCTACATTGTTCCGCAGGCACCGGCAGCTGGCCTCAACATCCTGAAGCAGCTTCGCAACCAGGGCGTGACCGCGCAGCTCCTCGCCTCCGAAACGCTCGCTGGGCGTGACACCGTGAAGGAGAACGCGGAGGTGATGGAGGGGCTCATCGCGACGGAATCGGCCGCCGACGAGTCGGTCCCAGCAACAAAGGCGTTCCTTGACGCGTACACGGTGAAGTACGGGGAGGCGCCATTCCCGTCGTACCAGACGGGCGCGTACGATATCACGTTCCTCGCGCGCGACGCGTACGTGGGCGGTGCGACGACCGGGGAGGCGATCCGTGCGTGGCTCGCAGGCCTCGGGGACCGTCAAGGCGCGCTCGGGACGTACCGGTTCGATGGGAACGGCGACCCCGTGTTTGCGACGTACGCGATCCTCAAGGCTGAAGGCGGCGCGTTCACAAAGCTCTCGACAGAGAAGATTGGAGGCTAATGGCCGTTACGAAGAACGCACCCACCCCAACACGGGGTGGGTGCGGTGCGTTCTGGTACGCTAGGCGTACATGGGAGCATTCGCGCAACTCCTCGTGAACACGATCGTCCCCGGCGCACTCTTCGGACTCGCGGCGGCGTCGTTCACGCTCATCCACCGCGTGACGAAGGTCCTCCACCTCGCGCACGGCGGCGTGGTGATGGTTGGTGCGTACGGTTACTTTTGGGCGCATCGAGCGGGATGGGGCACGGGAGGTGCCGTGGCGCTCGCGCTCGTCGCCGCGACCGTCGCCGCGCTCCTCGTGGCGCTCCTCGTCTACGAGCCGCTCCGAGCTCGGGCGCCGCTCTCGTCCATCGGGAATCTCATCGCGTCGTTCGCCTCGCTCCTCGTCATCGAGGCGCTCCTCCTTATGGTGTTCGGATCGCGAACGCGCTCCGCACCGCCGCTCGTCGTGGACCATCGCTACGATATCCTCGGTGGCTCGATCACGACACACCAACTCGTCATCATCGTGATCGCAGCGGTCTGCGTCACTGCGCTCGCCGTGTTCCTGCGGCGGACGCGGCTCGGGATGGCCATGCGCGCGGTCGCCGACCACGAGGAGGTCGCCGCGGTCGTCGGGATCGCTCCGCGGCGGGTGCGATGCTGGGCGTACGCGATCGCCGGGTGTCTCGCGGGCGTCACCGGCGTCCTCCTCGCCGGGGAGCTCGCGTTCGAGCCGCGGCACGCGGTGTCCGTCGCCATCGCATCGTTCGCCCGATCGATCATCGGCGGCATTGGGTCGATCCCCGGTGCGTTCTCCGGCTCGCTGCTCACCGATCTCGCCATGAACCTCTGGACGTGGGTCGGCCCCACCGCATTTCGCGAGGTCGCCGCGCTCCTCCTCGTGATCCTCGTCCTACTCTTCCGACCGTGGGGGTTGTTCGGGAGAAAATCCGCATGAACACTGCCTACCTCACCCACCTCGGGATCACGTTCGCGATCCAGCTCATCCTGGTGGGGAGCTTCAGCTTCCTCTTTGGTGGCATCGGCATCCCGAACCTCGCACACGTGAGCACCGTTGCGGTCGGTGCGTACACATCGGCGCTCTTGAGCCTCCATTTCGGATGGTCATTCCCAGTGACGCTCGGCATCGCGGTGGTCTCGGGGGTCGTCTCCGGTCTCCTGCTCGCGGCGCTCCTCCGGCGCGTCCGGAGCGACTACCTCGCATTCCTCGCGCTTGAGGTGCAGTTCCTCACCACCGTGGTGCTCCTGAATTGGCCGAGCGTGACGCGCGGTGCGTTCGGGCTCCCCGGGATTCCACGACCGTATGGGTTCACAACTCCATCCGCGTACCTCGTGCTCGCCGCGAGCATCGCGATCGGAGTGATCGTCGTGTACGCTGCGATTCTCCGCTCTCCGTATGGGCGCGTCATGGCCGCAGTGCGGGATGATGAGACTGCGGCGGTCAGCCTCGGGAAGCGCGTGCCGAGCGTGCGGATGGCCGCATTTCTCTTTGCGTCCGCTGGTGCGGCGGTCGGTGGCGCGCTCCTCGCGCACTACATTCAGTTCATTGATCCGCTCACGTTCTCGATCCACCTCCTCGCGCTCGCGCTCGCTGGCGCGATCGTCGGTGGCGTGGGGTCCGTCCCCGGCATGATTGCCGGCACCGCGATCATCGTGTTCGTCCCCGAGCTCCTCCGCCGCACGGCAGCCGGGAGCCCCGATGTCGCGGGCGCACTCCGCCAGCTCGCATTCGCACTCCTCATCCTCCTCGTCCTCCTCTTCCGCCCGCGCGGGCTGTTCGGGAGGATTGACGTGAGGTGAACATCCGAATGATCCGAATTCTATCCGAATGCCACGAATATTCGGTTCTCTCCTATGCTCTCGGTCGAGAGACTCTCCAAATCCTTTGGTGGCGTGAAGGCCGTGGATGGCTGCTCGTTCAGCGTGCGCGATGGTGCGATCACCGCGCTCATCGGGCCGAACGGTGCGGGGAAGACGACGGTGTTCCAGTGCGTGTCCGGGCTCCTCGAGCCCGATGCCGGGCGCATGCGACTCGGCGACCATGACCTCACACCGCTCCCGCCATGGGATCGCGCGCGCTTGGGGCTCAGCCGCACGTTCCAGCAGGTGCGCCTGTGGTCGTACCTCACGGTGGAGGAGCACCTCTTGCTCGCGCTCCATGACCGCGACGACCGCGTCACGGCGGTGCTCCACAGCGACACCGACGCGCAACGCGCAGCGGTGCGCGCGGCACTCGAACGTGTCGGACTCCCGCGCGATCTCCTCGGCAAGCTCGGGAGCGACCTCTCCTATGGCCAATCGAAGCTCCTCGAGCTCGCGCGGTCGCTCCTTTTTCCGCACAAGATGCTCTTACTCGATGAGCCGGTTGCCGGTGTGCATCCGGTACTCAGAGAGCAGATTGCGGAGATCCTCCGCGGCCTCCGCACGGACGGCGAGACCATCCTCGTCATCGAGCACGACATGGATTTCGTGCGATCCGTTGCCGACCACATGATTGTGATGGCAGAAGGCAGGGTGCTCCTCGAAGGGACACCGAACGATGTGCTGCGGCATCCGGAGGTGATGGAAGCGTACCTGGGAGTTGAGGTGAATTCCTAATGACCAATTTCTAATTTCTAATCAATGACCAATATCCAAATTCCAATATCCAAACCACTCAATCATTGGGCATTGGTGCTTGGGGCTTGATTAGAAATTAGTAATTAGTAATTCGATACCTCGTTCCTGTGTTGCTCGAGATTGAAAATTTGAACGCTGGCTACGGAAAAACGGAGGTCCTCCGCGACGTCCACCTCCACGTGGCGCCGGGCGAGATCGTTGGGCTCATCGGGCCAAACGGCGCTGGGAAATCCACGATCCTCAAGGCGGTGTTCGGGCTCTGTACGGTCACGCGCGGCCGCATCCGGTTCCAGGGCTCAGACATCCTCCGTGAGCCGACGCACGCGCTGCTCGAGAAGGGCCTCGCGTACGTGCCGCAGGGACGGCTCGTGTTCCCGTCGCTTACCGTGGAGGAGAATCTGCGGATGGGCGGGTTCACGATTCGGTCACGCGCCGCGGTCACCCAGCGCATTGAAGATCTCTACGAGCGGTTCCCAGCGCTCCAGCAATTCCGAAAAAAGCGCGCCGGCGAGCTCTCCGGTGGCCAGCAGCAACTGTGCGCCATCGGCCGGAGCCTCATGGTGTCCCCACAGCTCCTCATGCTCGACGAGCCGAGCCTCGGGCTCTCGCCGGTCGCGTGCGGTGAAGTGTACGCGGCACTCCGTTCACTCCACGAGTCCGGCGTCTCACTCCTCATTGTTGAGCAGAACGTCCACCTCGTGCTCGGGATTGCGGAGCGCGTCATCTGCCTCGCGAATGGACAGGTGCGTGCGGAGGGCAAACCAGAGGAGTTTCGGGATTCCTCAAGAATGCGCCAATTGTATTTTGGGACTTGAACCGAGTAGGAAGACGCCCCACTCCGATAGCCATCGGAGCGGGGCGCTGGTTGCGCTAGCTGCCTTCGGGTGCGTCGGGATCCCCCTGCGGGCGATCGAACGCCGCCGCGAGGTCGTCGAGCACCCCGTTGACGCTGATCTCAACGGTCGGGGTTCCGCGACGCGGGGAACCAATCGCCGCGATCGCCGCGAGCGTCTCGTCGGTGGCACCCTGCGTGACGTATCGAGCGCGGACTGCCGCGAGTGCGTCGTCGCGCGTGCGGGCGCCGCTCACGCGGTACGTGATGCCATCCGCGCCGCACATGATGTAGCGCGCTTTCGGGAGGCGTGTGAGCGACGGCGGCCCCGGTCGCATCGGTCGATCCGCCCCACCATTCGCCGCGTGATCGTTCGGTCCCCGTGGGAATCGCCGATCCCGCGGCCGGTCCTTGATGTCCGCGATCGCCTCCGCGCAGAACGGGTGGTTCCAATCCGGGCGGTACGCGCGACGATCGCTGCCGTCTTCGTGCGTGAACGAGATCGTCAGGAACACCCCAATTTCATTGAGCGCCGAGCAGAAGCTCCAGAGGTCATCCCGCGAGATGTCTGCTCGGTCTTCCGCGCGCACCATGTCGTCAGCGAACGTGACGAGCGACGGGAAGTGCATCGTCCGTTCCTCGCCGAGCCGTCCCCAGCAGCGCCGGAGGAGGGCGTGGAGGAATCGGCTGACCAGCGGTGCGCGGAGCTGGATGCGCCGGATCGTCGGTCCCCATTCCTCCCTCGGCATCGCCGGGAGCAGCCGGAGATCTTCAATGACGGGTTCCGGTGCCCACCGTCGGTCGGCCACCGGCTCTCGCCCATTCCCGCTCTCCAGGAGCAACCGCCGGACCTCGCCGATTTGATCGAGCATCGCCTCGGCGCGCAGCGTGAATCGGATGAGCCGCTTGCCGGCGTCGAGCACCCCGCGCATGATCGGCGCGAAATTCCGATCGTCGGTCACGAGGATGACACCGTCCACCGCGCCGCAGTCGAGGAACCGGCGGATGAGGTCCTGGATGTGTTCGTCGACCGTGTCCTTCCCGCCATTCCCATCACGCAGGCGCTGGCAGTGGATGAGCGGGAACCCGGCCATCGTGAGGTTCTCGCGTGCGCGCGGCGGGATCTTCTCCAGATTCCCGTACGCGAACGCGAATGCGATGGTCCCGATCGCGCTCGCTCGGTCGCGGATCGCTGACGGCTCGAACGCGAGGCCAGCGCCTCGGTGCGTCCAGAGCACATTCTCCACATCGAGGATGAGGAGGAAGCGCGGCGCGCGAGCCGGCTCCGTGATGGTCGTCGGCGGAGGTGCTGCGGGCGCGGACGGCGTCGGAGCATCTCCCGTTGGCGATGGAGCTGCCGGTGGCAACGCCGACGCATCGTTGACGGGAAGCGTCTCCCGAACGATTCGGAATCGGCCCTTCTGCGTTGGGATGCTGACGAGGCATCGGTACCGGTTCACGAGGAGCGAGACACATTCGCGCGGGAGCTCCACGCGATCGAGCACCGTCCATGGGTCGGTGATGACGAAGCCGTCACCCCCAAATACCGCGCGTTCGCGCAGCGCCCCGAGTGCTCGTGCGAGCATGGAACGATCGATAGCCACGATGGCGCCTTCCTACCACGTTGGTCCCGGTACCGTGTGGTGGCAGTGCGTGTTAAGGTGCATCCGAACGACATGACCGGGCACGTCGGTTCTGGGGTGAAGGTACCACGGGGATCCCCACCCGTCAACTACCACTCAATATAGTGAGACGCAGTGGAGGGGTTTCTGCCACCGCGAAGTCACCCGCAAATAACCGCGCGCGGAGCGTGGTCGCGCCCAGCGCAGGCGGCGTGGGCCAGAGGATGCGGATTGGGCCGCTCCCAGGCGGCGTGACGCTCGTGAGGAGGCGCTCACCGTCGGCGTCGGTGAGGTGGATCTCGAGGCGGTTCGCGCCGCTCGTCGTCGTCGCGCGGAGGCCGAGCGTCACCGGGAAGTCCGAGCGTCGTATGGTCGCGCCGTCGGTTGGAGTTTCCCACGTGAGGGAGATGGGCTCACGGTCGGACTGGACGTCGATGGGGATCACGACCGTACGCGAATTCCCGACGTCATCGTACGCGCGAACCTCGAGCGTCGTCGCGCCGCGCCCAATGATGGCCGGAAGCCGGACGACATGCCGGAATGCACCATCGGATGGTGCGAACAGCGCAGCCGCGATCCCTCCGATGGACACTTCGATGCGGGTGATGCCGCGCGGCGCGCTCACCGTTCCTTCGATCACGAGATCGCGGCCGGCAATCACAGCGCTCG
>CAZPCZ010000013.1:9468-24938 GCA_964585225.1 uncultured Gammaproteobacteria bacterium | reverse complement strand
GGTCATCGGCTGAAAAATGGGGTTGATTCACGCAGGATCTAGGTTTCTAATCAATGCCCAATGTCCAAAATCCCAATACCCAACATTGAATCATTGGACATTGATGTTTGGAATTTGATTAGAACTTAGACATTAGGAATTAGAAATTTGAGACCCCCCATTGTACGAAGCGTCACGATCAACGACTATGGCCTTCATCAATCGCCGAATCCCACTCCCGACCCAGGTCTTTCTCCTCGACCACCTCCGCGTCATGCTCCGCGCGGGGATCTCGTTGAGCCGCTGCCTCGAGAGCCTCGCGGAACATGCCGAGCAACGTCGCATCGGGGAAACCCTCGGCACGCTCCGCGCAGCGGTCGAGCGCGGCTCATCGTTCGCGGAGCAGCTCGCCGCCTCCCCCGGGCTCTTCCCGTCGGTCGTCATCGAGCTCATCCGCGCTGGAGAAGCGACGGGGTCGCTCGAATCCGCGCTCACGGAAGCTGCCGCCCACCTCCGGAAGATGCACGAACTCCGGAGTCGCGTACGCGGCGCGCTCATGTACCCCGCGATCGTCCTCAGCGCGATGGTCGTCCTCGGTGTTGGCGTCGTCGTCTTCATCCTCCCGAAGCTCCTCGACCTCTTCCGCGGCGTGACCGTTCCGCTCCCGCTCCCCACGCGCGTCCTCCTCGCGCTCTCCGACGCTATCACCCGACACGGCATCGTCGTCGGTGCGGTCGCCGTCGCGGTCATCGCCGCGCTCATTGCAGCCGCGCGGAGTGATCCTGGTCGCTCGGTCTCGCACCGCCTCCTCCTCCGCCTCGGGCGCCTCGGTCGCATCGCCCGCGAAGTGAACATCGCCCGTATCACCCGCACGCTCTCCGGGCTCCTCCGAACAGACATCCCGATCGTCCGCTCGCTCGAGCTCACCGCCGCGACGCTCACGAATGTCCACTATCGAGCCGCGCTCGTCGCCGCCGCTGCTGCGGTCGCCCGCGGCGGGACGCTCGCGGACGCGCTCCGGCGCCACCGCACGCTCTTTCCCCCAACGGTCATCCAGATGGTCGCGGTCGGCGAGGAAGCGGCGGCGCTCGACCGACTCCTCGCGGACGTCGCGGACTTCTACGAATCTGACGTTGACCTGTCGCTGCAAAACCTCACGACGATCATCGAACCGCTCCTCATGCTCGCCATCGGCGCCGCGGTGGGATTCCTCGCGGTGGCAGTCCTCCAACCGATGTATACGGTGGCACAGGCAATTTGATCATGGGAAACTCGAAGTGGGAAACACGTGGAGATAACATCCGAATGATACGAATACCGGATCCGAATGCTCCAAATATCGGATGTTCACCTCATTCGAGGCATTCGGATGAGATTCGAAACATTCGGATGTTCCTACGCGGCTTCAGCCTCCTCGAACTGCTCGTCGCACTGGGCATCATTGCGCTCGTGGCGGTGACGGTCCTCGGGCTCCTCGGTCGCAGCATTGAGGTGCTGCGCCGAGAGGAGCACCGGAGAGTCGCGATCGGCATCGCGGAGGAACGGCTCGAGCGGCTTCGGAATGCCCCGTACGACGACCTCGGAACAATCGGCGGCATCCCCGCTGGCGCGTTCCTCCCGCGAGATACCATCGAACGGAACGGCGCGCAGTACACCGTGACGACCCGCATCCGGTTCCTCGACGATCCGTTCGATGGCGTCGCGCCGAACGACCCGGTTCCAAACGACCTGCGGGAGCTCGCGGCGGATGTCTCGTGGGGGACGAACCCGAACCAGACGATCACGCTCGCAACGCTCGCCGCGCCACCGGGACTCGAGCGCGCCGGCACGACCGGCACGCTCCGACTGCGAGTCCTCGATGCGCGCGCGAATCCCGTTGAGGGTGCGACCGTTGAGATCGCGAACAGCGACGTCACCCCGCCGATCGCGCTCGCGCTCCCCACGGATGGGAATGGCGAGGTCACACTCCCCGGCGCTCCACCGTCCACCGCGGGGTACCATGTCCGCGTGACGCGGAGCGGCCACAGCGCGGACACGACGGTGACGCCGAGCCCGGAGGTGCCGAATCCCATCGCTCCACCACTCACCGTCATCGAGCACGAGGTGACGGCCGCGAACTTCGCGATTGACCGGCTCGCCGCGATCGCGTTCACGTTCCGCAAGTACACGCCCGATCAATCGTTCCGCGACCTCGCGATGTTCACGCTCCAAGGCCAGAAGGTCATCGGCACGCGCCCGAACTCGACCCCGCCACCGGACACGCTCCCCGTGTACAAGGCGGGGCCGCAATCCTTCACGACGAACCAGGGCTCGCTCACGATCTCGAGCCTCGAGTGGGACACGTACGAATTCCGGGAGACGATGCCGGACTACGACCTCGCGGTTGCCGATCCCCTGCTCCCGATCGAGCTCCTGCCCGGCACGACGTACCCGGTGACGATCATGTTCGCCCCGCACCGAGACCATGCACTCCGCGTCATCGTCCGCGATGCGGGAGGACTTCCGGTCGACGGCGCAACGGTGACGCTCACGTACTTGGGACCGCCGGAACGCACGGAGCGTGGGACGACACCGGCCCACGGACAGGTGTTCCTCTCCCCGATCCTCCAGGGCGCTGCGACGCTCACGGTGACGCACCCGAGCTTCGACACGGTGACCCGCGAGCTCACCGTGAGCGGGACGATGGAGGTGGAGGTGAGGATGCAGCAACTATGAACGAAAATCCAAAATCCAAAATCCAAAATCCGAAACAATGCTTGAAATCCCAATGTTCAAAATTTGATCATTTGATCATTCGGATTTGTTTCGGATTTCGTGCTTCGTGCTTCGGATTTTCTCCACGAGCGTTCACGCTCGTGGAGGTCCTCGTCGTCCTCGCGGTCACGGCGGCGGTGCTCCTCCTTATCACGACGATGAGCGTAGCGACGAACCGCCGATTCCGCGCTGCGGTGGCGCAGCGCAATGCGACGATCGTCGCGGAGCGTGCGCTCGACCGCATCGTCCGAGAGATTCGAGCGGCGCAGACCGGCGCCGATGGATCGTACCCGATCCGAACCGCGAACGATCAGGAACTCATCATCCTGAGCGACGTAGATGGCGACGGGACCGCCGAGTGGCTCCGGTACGCGCTCATGTCGCCCGTCGCGCTCGAGGGCGGCCGCCTCGAACGGAGCGTTGCGGAACCAAGCGGGATCCCCGCGCGGTACGACCCCGCAACCGCGATCACCGACGTGCTCGCGCGCGGGATCCGGAACGAAGCGCGACCGATCTTCTCATACTTCGGGCCAGATGCGGCCCGAGACCCAAACAGCGATCCCCTCCCGACGCCGAGCCGGCTCGCCGATACACGGCACATCCGCATCGAGCTCCTCGTGAACCTCGATCCCGCAGCGACGGCGACAACAACCATCGTCTCCGCCGCGACGATCAGGAACCTCGTACAGTGATGGGTGATGAGTTATGAGTGAACGATCCCTCTTCCCTCTACACTCGCAACGTCGGGGTGCTATCCTGGTCGTAGTCCTCGTCTTGCTCGCGACGACCTTCACCGTCGCTGCGGCGATCGCTGGGCTCGCGATGTCCGTGGCGCGTCAGGGAAGCCGCGCGGTCGCGCGAGCATCGGCGTTCCACCTCGCCGAGGTCGGCGTGCAGCAGGCGCGCTGGCGGCTCGCCCACGATCCGAATGATGCGGGCGAGCGACTGGTCCGCTACCGCGATGCGACGGGGCGGGCCGCGGGTGCCGTGACGATCCGAACGGACGCTGCCGACCCGTGCACCGGACGAACCCGCATCGCGGCGAGTGCCGCCGCGGACCAACACCCAACCCGCACGCGCACCGTCGAGGTGACGTACGGCCGCCCATCGCTCGCCCAGTACGCGTACCTCACGAACACGACGCTCTACTTCGGCGGGAGCGGAACCGTTGATGGGCGCATCCACGCGAACAGCGGCATCCGCATGGATGCGAACCAGAGCACGCTCGCGACCTCCGCAGTGGCGACGTACACGTGTGGATCCGGACACGGCTGCGCGGCATCCGGCGAGGAACGGCCGGGCATCTGGGGGTCGGGTGGCGGTCAGCCCCAAGGACTCTGGCGATTCCCGTCCACCCCGGTCCCGTTCGCGGCGATCACCGCCGACCTTCGGGAGCTCCGAGCGATCGCGGCGACGAGCGGCGGCGTTGTCCTCCCGCCTTCCGGCGTCTACGGCTACTACCTGAAGTTCAAATCGAACGGAAACGTCGACATCCACCGCGTCACGCACCTCCAACGTCCGATCTGGAGCCACGATGGCGTGCGGTGGACATACGAATCCCACGACCTCTCCGGCGTCCCGACGGTCCAACGCACGCATGGACTCCCGCAGGACACGTGCGGAATCGGAAACCTCATCGTCGTCGAGGACAACGTGTGGGTGGATGGCGTCGTGAAGGGCCGCGCGACCGTCGTCGCACGATTCCCGCCCGAGCAGACGACGCGCCTCGCGCGCATCTACCTCAACGGGTCCCTCACGCTCCAGGATTCGCAACGGGACGCCATCGGCCTCATCGCGCAGGAAGACATCCGGTTCCCGCTCGTCCTCCCGGATGTCGTGAACATCTCCGGCGTGCTCATCGCGCAGCAGGGACGCATCTTCCGCCCGTACTACCCATCAACGTACCGTCCGTGGCACATCCGACCGGAGCTCCACCTCACGGGCTCCCTCATCACGAACGGCATCGCGGTCACCGCGTGGATCGATCGGGATGGAACCGTCCTCTCCGGATTCCAGCGGGGTACGAATACCTTCGACGCTCGCTACGCGCTCGATCCCCCACCGTACATCCCGTCGCTCTCAGAACCGACATTTTTGAAGTGGAACGAGCGGTGATTACCGAGTGAGAATTTCTAATTCCTAATTTCTAATTGACCTAATCAAATCCCAATGCCCGAATGCCCAATATTGAATCCACGGACTCATCATTTGGTCATTGGGAATTGGTCATTGATTAGAAATTAGAAATTCGACATTCGTCATTCCGATTATGCTCATCCCGTCACCCTACGCCATGGATATCGGCGATCGCACGGTGAAGGTTGCACAGCTCGTCCCGCAACCGCGGTGGCGCGCTGGCGGCCCGATGCCGCGAATGCGGTTCCTCATCGAGCGCGATCTCGAGGAGGGATGGGTGACGCGCGGGGCGATCGCTGATCTCGTCCCGCTCGCCACGTTCCTCCGCCGCGTCATCCACGAGCGCGTCCCATCGCTCTCCCGATCGCCCTTCGTCGTCGCGTCGCTCCCAGAGCAACGGATGTTCTGCACGACGGTCACCGTCGCCGACCGTGCGAAGGCCGAACGAGGAGCAGCGCTCCACCGTGCGGTGCGTGAAGTGGTGCCCCTGGATATCCAGCACGCCACGGTGGCGACCACACCGCTCCTCGGGACCACCGACCACGTCGCGGTTGCCGCGGCACCCACCGCGCTCGTCGAGACGTACGCGGGGCTCTTCGAGCGCGTCGGCCTCACGCCGATCGCGCTCGTGACCGAATCAGAAGCGCTCGCGCACGCCGTCGCCTTCGCGACCGATCGCAACGGGAGTCAAACCACTCGTCACTCGTCACTCGGAACTCTTCACTCATCCCCGGTCCTCATCCTCGACCTCGGGGCGACGCGCACCGGTGCGATCATTGCGAACGGTCCATCCGTCGCGGCGAGCATCACGATCCCCGTCTCCGGACAGCAGCTCACTGCGGCGATCGCCGCGAAGCTCCGCATTGATCCGGCGGCTGCGGAACGCGCGAAACGCAGCGCCGACCTCTCCCGTACCTCACCGGATGACCCGACGGCGACGGCGCTCATGCAGGCGCTCGAGCCGATCATCGCCGGCATCGCATCGCTCCGCGCCTTTGCGCTCCACCACCTCTCAACCTCCCTGCAGCCAACGCGGATCGTGCTCACCGGTGGTGGCTCAGGACTGGCTGGCCTCGACACCTTCCTCCACGCGCGGTGCAAACTCGATGTCACCACGTTCGCGCTCCCAACGAGCACCGCACCGAGCGTCCCCGGACGTCCTGCCGTCCCGACGAGCCACCTCGCGCTCGTGTTCGGCCTCGGGCTCATGGCGCTCGATCCCGTCGGGACTGTCACCACATGAACCTACTCACCGAACAACTCCGAGGACGCGCACGAACGCAGCTCATTGCGACCGCGCTCTGGCGTGCGAGCGCGCTCCTCCTCGTCGAGAGCATCGCAATCGCGATCGCATTCGTCGCCGGCCACGCGGTGATGGAACGGTCCTTCGCGATCCTCGTCGAGCGATCGAGCCTCGTCCTCCGAGGGAGCGGGGGGACGTCCCAACGCGTGCGCGCAATGAACGAGTCCCTCCTCGCACTCGAGCAGCTCCGCGCCCGGTACACGCCGTGGACGATCGCGCTCACGGCCATGACCGATCGCGCACCGTCCGGCACCACGCTCACCGCGATCACCATCGACCGGGCGGCCACGTTCCACATCGAGGGAACCGCGGTCACCCGTGATGCGCTCCTCGCGTTCCGGGACGCAGTCCAAGCGATCCCGTTCTCCCGTGACGTCACCGTCCCGTTCTCAAACCTCCTCCAGCGCGAGCGGATTGACTTCTCCATTGATGGACGCGCGGACCGCGCATCGATCGTACTCCCGTCGCCACCGCTATGAAGCGCCTCACCACGTTCCTCCCGTCCCTCCTCGCGCTCATCGCAATCGCTGGCATCACCATCGGGCTCATCCTCCCGACGTTCCGCAGGATCCAGGACACCCGCGCGGCGACCATCGCGGAGTACGAGCAGTTCGAACGGCGATACGAACGCGGCCGGCAACGGAGCCGAGCGGCACTCGAGCTCGCGGAGCGCGAGCAGGTGCTCGAGTCGCTCATCCGCCGCATCCCGAACGAGGACGCGGTGCTCACGGTCGTCCGTTCCATTGAGGCGATCGCGGCCACACACCAGCTCGAGGAGCGCATCGCGATTGACTGGAGCACCGTGCGCACCGATACCCGCATCGTTGCTGTTCCGACCACCATCGAACTCTCGGGGTCCTACCCGAACCTCCTCGCAGCGCTCCGCGATCTCGAACGCATGGCGCTCCCCTTCGCGGTCGAACAACTCGACATCGCCTCCGGTGCGTCGCCGCGGTTCGGACCATCGGCCCCACGTGCTCGCGTCCAGCTCATCCTCCGCACGAGCACGCTCTGGAAGACGAAGGATGCATAACAAGGCATTCGTCATTTGCGCCAAAGGCGCATCCGCCTCTGGCGGACATCATTCGTCATTCCACCATGTCCATCCTCCTCCGCTTCCTCATCCACCGCTCACCGATGATCCTCGTCGGGATCGGCATTGCCGTCGCCGCAATGCTCGGTTGGTTCTCGTCCCAGTACCTCTACCCTTCCATCAGCCAGACCGGGGGGATCGGGGCGCTCGAACCCTCCGCGCCGATCGAGTTCATTGATGCACACCGCATCGAGCAACTCGATCATTTCTTCCGCTCGACCGACACACTCCCACCCATTGATCCCGCGAGCGTCCGTGACGTGTTGAGCGCTCCGGGCGCAGCTCCAAGCTCTCAGTCCCCAGCCACAAGCCGCCCGTCGCGGTAGCATTTGACGATGCATTCACGAGCTTGTAGCCTGAAGCTTAGCGCTTGAAGCTCTCACTCTATGGCACACAAGAAAGCAGGCGGCTCCACCGCCCTCGGGCGTGACTCCCACGGCCAACGGCTCGGCGTGAAGGTCGCAGACGGCCAGCGCATCCGCGCGGGCGGCATCATCGTGCGCCAGCGTGGGACCGCGTATCGCCCAGGCGTGAGCGTGCTCCGCGGGAGCGATGATACATTGTTCGCCACCGCCGATGGCATCGTTCGATTCTCGAAACGGACGAGGATTGGATTCAACGGGAGGAAGCTGCTCCGGAACATCGTCCGCGTGGAATCACAGTAGCGTCAGGATGGGAAACAAAGGCCTGCCGGGGCGGCAGGCCTTTGTGCATTTGACCGCGCACGCTGCGTTGGTATCCTATCCACAGCCCACACCAAACGTGGGTCGGAGGGATTCACAACTCATGGAAAAGCAAGCGTCAGCCGACACGCTCGGCACACCCCTTGCGGAGATCCCGCTCCGTGAGATCCGGTACGAGGCACGGGTCACGGGCACCCAGGCCGAGGTCACCGTGCGGCAGCGGTTCGGGAACACCCGACCGAAGGGCGCGAAGCCCATCGAGGCCGTCTACGTCTTCCCGCTTCCCGCGGAGGCGCTGACCTACGGTGCCGAGATGCAAATCGGCAGCCGGAAGGTCGTCGCCGAGATCCGCAAGCGGAAGGAGGCGCGGGATGAGTACAGGCAGGCGCGCGACGCCGGCCACCACGCCGCGCTCCTCGAAGCGGAGCGGGAGAACATCCTCACGATGAACGTCGGCGGCATCGAGCCCGGCGAGGAGATCGACGCGGTCGTCCGCTACACCGCACCGGTCGACTGGCAGGATGGCGGCGGACGGTTCGTCACCCCGCTCGTCGTCGCCCCGCGGTTCATCCCCGGGACGCCGACGGGAAAGCAGGGAACCGGCTGGGCGCCGGATACGGACGAGTCGCCCGATGCCTCGCGGATCACGCCGCCGGTCGTCGAGGATGTCCCGTACACGGCCTCGATCGCCCTCGACCTCACCCCGGGTTTCGCGGCGAAGGTCGCGAGTCCGTCGCACACCGCGATGGTCGAACCCTTCGACCTCGCGGAGGGCGCGACGAGGCGGATCGAACACACGGGGCTGCGGCCGGATCGCGACCTCATCGTCACGTACCGGACGGCCTCCGCGCTCCCCACGGTCAAGGTCGATCGGACGGTCTTCACGCCCAAGGAGGGCGGGCAGCCGGAGGAGTTCGTCCTCCTGCAGCTCACGCCGGGTGCGGCGTCGGCCGAGGTCACGGTTCCGCTCGACATGATCCTCGTCCTCGATCGGTCGGGGAGCATGGACGGCGGTCCGGTCACGGGCCTGAAGCGCGTCACGCAGAAGCTCCTCGACCTCGTCGCGAAGTGGACGCGGCCGGTGCGCGTCGGCATCGTGATCTACGACACCAAGATCCACGGTACGGTCGCGCTCGCGCCGATCACCAAGGCGCAGCGGAAGGCGATCGCGGACATCCCGACCTCGGGTGGCGGCGGTACGAACACGCACCACGCGCTCGAGCGCGCGGCAGGGATGTTCGGGGACGAGCGGGATGGCCGCGAGCGGTGCATCGTGCTCGTCACCGACGCGATGGTGGACACGAGCTTCACGCCGAAGCGCGGGGTGCGCGTCCACGTCGTCGGGATCGGCACGGCCGTGAACGACGAACTCGCCCGGCGCTGGAGCCGCGAGACCGGCGGGAGCGTGTACTGGACGAGGCCGGACGAGGACCTCGACGCCGCGGCGACTTCGATCGCCGGGCTCACCTCGGGACCGGTGGCCCTCGACGTCGCGCTCCGCGAGCTCCCGGATGGCGCGGAGGTCATCGGCCTCGACGACCTCTACGCGAACCGGCCGCGGACCATCGCGATGAAGCTCCCGAAGCCCATCACCGGCTTCACGGTCACGGGCAAGGGCTCGGACGGGAAGTCGCTCGAGTGGCCGATCCGGGTTCCGGATGCGCAGACGACCGCGCTCGGCAGCCGCCTGTGGGCGAAGGGCAAGATCCGCGAACTCAACGACGAGGACCGGAAAGCCGAGCTCTCCCTCCGCTACGGCATCCTCTGCTCCGCAACCGCGTTCGTCGCAGTGTCGGTGAAAGAGGTGCCCGGGGAGAAGCCGGAGCGCGTGGACATCCCCGTGCTCCTGCCCGAAGGGTGGAGCATGGACGCGGTGTTCGGCCCCGCGGCGTGTACGGTGGCGGCCTGCTACGCCATGCCCGCTCCGCTCGGGTCGTCCGCTCTCGCCGGCGGCCTCGGCTCTCCCGGCGGTCCTTCGCTCGGCAGCCCCCGCAGGCGCCGCAGCACCGGTGCGAGCAGCGGGGTCATCGAAACGATCGCCAAGGGAGCGGCCGGAGTCGCGGTCGGTGCGATCGGCGCGGCGGCCGGTGCGGTGGGTAGGCTCCTCCGCAGCGCCCCGCTCTTCGAGCGGGCCGAGGCGCTCCTCACCGTGCTCCGGGCGACCGGGAACTCGGAGGAGACCGACCGGACGTGGCGCGAGATCGAGGAGGACCTCGCCACGGAGTCGGCGAAGCGCAAGCGCTTCTCCGGCTGGTCGGAGGAGGACAGGGCCCGGCTCTTCGCGGCGCTCGTCGAGCTCACGAAGTACGGCTACCGGATCGCCGCGATCCCGACGGAGCTCATGGCCGAGCCCACGGACCGGGCCGCGCGGACCCACTGGGTCGCGGCGCGGAAGATCCAGGGCTACGCGGAACGCACGGCCCCGTAGGCCCGACGCATCCACACGACATGACGAGGAGGGGGACCACACGGTCCCCCTCCTAAACCTTTTCAGACCCTTTGATCCCTGCGAACGGTTCACGTTCCCCCTCCCTTAGGGTAAGGGAGGGTTGGGGTGGGTTATGCGTGGAGACCTTTTTCTCGTCAATCTCATAACTCCCCTTCGCCCCTCTTACCCTAAGAGGGGGAAGCCCGCTTCTCCAGCGCGGCGCCGATAAATGACTTGAACAGCGGGTGTGGGTCGAGCGGGCGGCTCTTGAATTCCGGGTGGAACTGCACGCCGACGAAGAACGGATGCTGGTCACGTGGGAGTTCGATGATCTCCACGAGGTCGCGCTCGGGGTTCACGCCGGAGAACACGAACCCGGCGCGCTCGAATTTGCTCCGATACTGGTTGTCGAACTCATACCGGTGCCGATGCCGCTCGTGGATGAGGAGATCGCCGCTCCGGTAGCGACGCTCTTCCCAGGACGTTCGGCGGTACGCTGCCGCGGCGTGCGTCCCAGCAGCGACGCGACACGCGTACGCACCCAACCGCATCGTCCCTCCGTACTCCGCGCGCTTCATGCGTGCAACCTGCTCCTCCATGAGGCTGATGATACGGTGCGGGGTCTTCGGATTGATTTCGGTTGTGTGCGCGCCGCGGAGTTTGAGCACGTGCCGCGCGAACTCAATGCACGCGAGCTGCATGCCGTAGCACAGCCCGAGGTACGGGATCTTCCGCTCGCGGAGGCGCTGGATCGCGCGGATCTTCCCCTCCACCCCACGACTGCCGAATCCCCCGGGGATGATGACCCCATCGAACTCGAGGAGTTCGTCCAACAGCTTCGGATCGCGCTCGTACGCCTCGGTGTTCAACCATGTGAGCACCGGCTTCCGATGGTGCGCCCATGCCGCGTGCTTCACCGCTTCGATGACCGAGAGGTAGACGTCGGCGAGCATGAAGTCACCGGTCGTGAAGTACTTGCCGGCGATCGCGATCCGAACCTCGTCCGATACGCGCTGCGCGGTCCGGACGAGTGCCGTCCACCGACGGAGGTCCCGACGACGCGGTGATAATCCCAGTTTCCCGAGCACGCGTTCCCCAATCCGTTCGCGATTGAAGTTCACCGGCACCTCGTACGTGAGCGACACGTCCGGCGCGGCGACGACGTCGTCGGGACCGACGTTGCAGAACATCGAGAGCTTCCGCCGCCGTGGCTCATCGAGCGCCCGTTCCCCACGAGCGACGATGAGATCCGGTTGGATTCCCGCGGCTTGGAGGAGGTGCGTCGCGTGCTGTGTCGGCTTCGTCTTCATCTCGCCAATGTGGCCGGGGATCGGGAGGTAGCTCACGAGCACCGTCGCGACGTCACGCGGGCACGAGAGCTTGAGGAGCCGCGCCGCTTCGAGGAAGAGGACGTTCTGGTACTCCCCGACTGTCCCGCCGACCTCGATGAGCACGATCTCCGCTCGTGTCGCCTTCGCAGCCGCGCGGATGCGGCGAAGCACCTCCTCGGGGATGTGCGGGACCACCTCCACGCACCGGCCGCCGTACTCGAGGTTCCGCTCACGATGGATGACCGACTGGTAGACCCGTCCGGTCGTCATGTAGTTCGCCTTCCCGATCGGTGCCCCGAGGAACCGCTCGTACGACCCGATGTCTTGGTCGGTCTCATCGCCGTCATCGGTCACGAAGACCTCCCCGTGCTCCGTGGGGTTCATCGTCCCCGCGTCAACGTTCACGTAGGGATCGATCTTCATGGCGGTCACCCGGTACCCGAGTCCTTGGAGGACGGTTCCGAGCGACGCGGTGACGGTGCCTTTACCGACACCGCTCATGACACCACCGACGATGAAGATAAACTTCACCATAGCGGACACCTGACCATTAACACCTGACACCTGACCACGCCGATTCGCTCGATGGTCAAATGTCAATTGTTAGGTGTCAGATGTCACGATGATCGTCACCTCCGCCTCAAGACCGTGCGGGAGCTGGAGTCGGATCGCGTGCTCTCCCGTCTCCTTGATCGGCTGTGCGAGCTGCACCCACGACGAATCGACGCGGAACCCCCGCGAAGCGAGGAACGAGACGATCGCGCTCTCGCCGATGCCACCATACAGCGTGCCGGTCGCAGTCGCCGGCACTGTCATCGTGAGCTCCTGACCATCGAGCGCCTCCGCGAGCCGCTGGAGCTCGTGGAGCTCCTGTTCTGCGGCCCGTCGCTCCGCCGCTCGACGCGCGGCGATCTCCCGGGCCGCCGCAGGCGTCGCGGGGACCGCAAGGTGCTGCGGAAAGAGGAAATGCTGCGCGTACCCGTCCGCGACCTCATGCACCTCACCCTCTTGCCCGACGCTCTCAATGTCCTTGAGGAGGAGAACCCGCATAAGTTCAGAGTGACGAGTTCAGAGTGACGAGTTCGTTGCCCTCTTCATTCTTCACTTTTCACTCATCACTTACTCATCCGTTCGTCCAGCACCTGCAACGCACGGTCGAGTTGCGGATCGCGGCTGGCTTCGCGGTCCTGCTTCGTGAGTTCCACCGCGATGTCTGGCGTGATCCCGTCACCCTCAATCGATCGACCGCTCGGGGTCAACCACTCCGCGATCGTGAGCTTCACCGCAGACCCATCGCGGAGGGACGTGAGGTGCTGCACGGTCCCCTTCCCAAACGTCTGCTCACCAATGATGACCGCCATGCGGTAGTCCTGGAGCGCGCCGGCAACGATCTCCGCGGCGGATGCCGTCCCACGATTCACGAGCACGACGGTCGGCAATGCCTGCACGCGCGCGAGTCCGCTCGTTCGGTGCTCAGTGACCCGACCATCGTTCGTGCGTTCCCGTACGACCACGCGCCGCTCGGCCCATGCGCCGGCGATATCAATGGCGGCCTCGAGGAATCCACCGGGGTCGTTCCGGAGATCGATGACGAGACCGGCATCCCCGCTCGCGAGGATGTTCCGAATGGCCTCATCGAACCGCGCGACGGTGTCCGGATTGAAGTGCGCGATCGCGATGACGGCGACCGAACGACCGGCGGGGGTCCGCTCCGATCGCACGGTCACTCCCTCGACCCGGATCACCGCTCGCGTAATCGCAATCTCCCGCGGTGCCTCCTTCGGCGTCCGAACGAGCAACGCCACCGTCGTCGCCTTCGGCCCTCGGATGCGTGCGACCGCGTCCTCCAACGTGAGGTCGGTCGTCGCAACCTCATCAATCGCAAGGATGGCGTCACCAGCCGCGAGACCGGCGGCCTGGGCAGGGGTATTCGGGAGCGCGGCGATGACCGTGAGCTGTCCATCCTTCATCCCAATCTCAGCCCCGATCCCCTCGAGCTCTCCCGCGAGATCCTGCTGGAGGATTCGCGCGCGCGTGGGGTCGAAGAATGAAGAGTACGGATCGTCGAGGCTTTCGACGAGCCCGGTGAGTGCCCCATGGAGAAGCTTCGGTTCCGCGACCGGCTGTCGGAGGTAATCCCGGGCGACGAGCGACCAGACGTCCCAGAAGAGCTGAAAATCGAGCTCCTTGGCACCTGCTGGGGCCTCCGCATCTCGACCGACCACCCGTGCGTCGCTCGCAACTGACACCGGCGATGCCGACGATGGCGTGCGGGCCTGCCCGACGAGGTAGCCGACGACGAACCCGCCCGCGGCAATGGCGACCGCGAGGAAAACGCTAGGAATCCGACGAGTGGGGACGAGCATATCCGACTTTCAGCGTACCAGGAACGGAGGATGAATGACGAATGTCTAATTTCTAATTCCTAATCAATGCCCAAGCACCAATGACCAATGCCCAAGGCAAACATGCATTCACGTTTGGGAATTGAGATTTGGACATTGGAATTTGATTAGAAATTAGGTCAATTAGAAATTAAAAATTCGCATCATGATTCCCGCCGAATCTTCACCCCAACCCCCCGCAGCCGTTCCTCAATCCGCTCGAACCCGCGATCAATCTGGTACACGTTCTCGATCGTGCTCCGACCGTGCGCGCAGGCGGCCGCGATGAGGAGCGCGATGCCCGCACGGATGTCCGGGGATTCGAGCGAAGTTCCGTGGAGGCGGCGCGGCCCCTCGACGATGCACCGGTGCGGGTCGCAGAGCGTGATCGCCGCCCCCATCTTCACGAGCTTGTCAATGTAGAAGAGGCGCCCCTCGTAGATCGTCTCATGGACGAGCGCGACGCCGATCGCCTGCGTGAGCGCCACGGTGAACGGCGGTTGGAGGTCCGTCGCGAACCCCGGGAACTCGTGCGTGCGGAACGGAACGGCGCGCAGCGGCGGATCCGCGCGAACGTGGAGCACCCCCGCTGCATCGTCCGCGTCAATCGTTGCTCCCATGCCTGCGAGGAGCTTCAACGGAACAGCAACATGTGCGGGCGCGCAGTCGCGGATCTCGAGCTCGCCGCCGCACGCGGCGACCAACGCCGCGAATGCGCCGGTCTCAATGCGATCGGGAATGCACGTGACGCTCCCACCCGACAGCCGATCGACGCCTAAGATCGTGATCGTCGGTGTCCCCGCGCCGGTGATGCGCGCACCGCATGCGTTGAGGAACGCCGCGAGCGCGGGGATCTCCGGTTCCATCGCCGCATTCTCGATGACCGAGGCCCCGGGTGTCCGCGTCGCCAGCAGGAGCAATGTTTCCGTTCCGGTCACGCTCACGACCGGGAAGACGTACCGCGCCGCATGGAGGTTTGCGGCCTGGAATCGGTACGCGCCGTCCAGTTCCTCCATGGTGACCCCGAATGCCTCGAACCCCTCGAGGAAGAGATCAATCGGCCTGCGGCCGATCGCGCAGCCCCCCGGCCACGGGAGCGTCGCGCTCCGGAACCGCACGAGGAGCGGCGCGAGGAGGACAAGGCATGCCCGGAGCTTTGGAACGAGTGCCGCGGGGAGTTCGGATGTCCGACACGTCGTCCCATCAACCGTCAAGGTCCCCGGCCCGCGGGAGACCGTCACACCGATCTGCTCGAGGATCTCCACCATCCGGTGGACGTCCTCAATGTCCGGAACGCGGTCAATACGAACCAGAGCATCCGCGAGCAGCGCTGCCGCCAAGAGCTTCAGCGCCTCATTCTTCGCCCCGGACACCGAAAT
>CAZPCZ010000013.1:8048-9368 GCA_964585225.1 uncultured Gammaproteobacteria bacterium | reverse complement strand
GTCGCTTATGCCTCTCTGGCTCCGCCGCATCGTCTACCTCAGCTTCATCGCGCTCTTCCTTCTCGTGGCGCCTGTCCTTGCATTGTACAGCATGGGCTATCGCTACCACTGGGGGAAGCACCGCATCGAGCGAACCGGCCTCCTCGTCGTGGATGGCGAGCCGCGCGATGCCACTGTACGCATCGACGGGGCCGTCCAGGATAACCGGCTGCCGGCCCGCCTCGGTGGCTTGGGGGAGAACGAGTACACCGTGCGGATCGAACGCGACGGATTCCATCCGTGGGAGCAGCGCATTGGGATCACGAGCGGCCACACGACGAGCATCCCGAACGTCCGCCTGTTCCGCGACACGCAGCCCACGCTCGCGCTCGCCGGTACGATCGCCCATGCCGCGGTGAGCGCGGACCAACGATGGCTCGCAATCATCCGATCCACGGAGAGCTTCGAGGAGCTCTGGCTCTGGAATCTCGAGGCGGACGAACGCACGCTCGTCCTCCGTACGCCAAAACTTCCCTCTTCCCTCTTCCCTCTTCCCTCTTCCCTCTCCTGGTCTCCGCGGCATGCGACGCTCCTCGTCCGTAGCGCATCGGACGCGATCGCGGTCTTCCCCGATCGAACACCGACCACGCGATCGATCCTCCGCCTCCTCCCAGGCCGCCCGACGACGATCGCATGGGAGCTCGGTGATGACCGCACGCTCGTGGCGAGCGTGGAACGCCGACTCTTCCGCGTGAACCTCACGACGGGACGGACGATCGCGCTGGCGATACCGGCGCCCGAGGGGCCATTCGCGCTTGCTCGTGGGACGCTCTTTGCCGCAGGCGGCGGGCGCATCCTCGCACTGCCGACGGATGGTCAAACGCCGAAACTCATCGCCACACTCCCCGAGCAGACGTCGGTCGCGAGGTTCACGGACCTCCGCGGAACCCAGCTCGATGCCGAGACGACGGAGCCGACGCAGCTCCTCACGATTGGCACGACGGACGGGAACGTGCGGACGCGGTCCGGATTCGGGTTACGCTGGACGCGCGAACGCGATGCGGCGCTCTGGCATGGAGAGACATTCGAGCTCTGGGCGGAATCGGGGACACCGGCACAACCGCGCCTCCTCGTCCGCCGAGAGGCCCCCCTCATCGACGCAGTGTGGCACCCAGAAGGACGGCACGTCATCTTCGCGACCGCGCGCGAGGTCGCCGTCCTCGAACTCGGCCCATCCACACACCCCGCGACCCCGCTCGCTACCTTCGATCACATCCGTGTCGTCGTGGCACCACCGGACGGCAACACGATCCTCATCGTCGGTCGGCGAGGGACGGAGGA
>CAZPCZ010000013.1:0-7948 GCA_964585225.1 uncultured Gammaproteobacteria bacterium | reverse complement strand
CGGCGCATCGGCGGGAGTTTCGTCGTGCGGAGGACGGAGAACGCCGGGCGCTTCGCCGGGCGCGGGAACGCGCTCGCCGGGACCGGCACCGCGCTCCCCCGCCAGCCGGTGATCCGAAAAATCTCCTTCGCGAATCCAAACCAGGTACAGCTCCCGTCATTGGTTCGGTGGTAGACCCCAGGGGTCATCGGAAAAGACCCCTGGGGTCTTTTTTCTTGCAGCCCCACGATCTCCCGCGTCGCGACCGCGAGGTCGGGTGCGTACGTCGGCGACGATACCTCCTCGTCAATGAGCTCGAGGCGATCCTTCGTCGCACTCAGCGCGATCATCGTGTCCACGAAGCTCCGCTTCGCGTTCGGCGATACCGCTGGGCGACCGAAGAGTCGGGATGTTCGGATGAGATACCAGCGCCATCCGGGATGTCGTACGGCAACCGCGAGGAGCGCCTGTTCACCGGCGAGCTTGGACTGACCGTACGCGCTCAATGGGTTCGGGGCGTCGCTCTCGGCGTACCCCTCGCGCCTCGCACCATCGAACACGTAGTCAGTCGAGTAGTGGACGAACGTCGCGCTGATCGAGGCGGCGGCCGAGGCGAGCGTACCTGACGCAGCCCCATTCACCGCCATCGCGGACGATGGATCCCCTTCGATCGCATCCACCGCATTGTTCGCCACCGCGTTGATGATGACATCCGGGCGTGCCGACGTGCACATAGCTCGCACCGCCTCCGCATCGGTCACATCGAGTTCCTCCCGATCCCACGCGAGGATGTCACAATCCGAAAACGCTCGGACGAGCTCCTGCCCGAGCATGCCGTTGGCGCCGAGGATGAGGGTTTTCACATTTCGACAATCGTGTGATCCCCCACCACGAGTTTCCGTCCGTATGGCAGCTTCGAGTTCGCAGAGGCGACCGCTGCGTGGTGACCGATGATGCTATCGACGATGCGTCCGTGCACATCAATCGACGCGTGGTCGAACACGATCGAATGCTCGATCTCGGTATTCGTGATGCGGACGTCATTCCCGATCGACGTGTACGGACCGATGTACGCGTCCGCGATCGTGCACCGCTCGCCGATAACGACCGGCCCCCGGATGAGCACGTGGCTCCCAATGCGCGTCCCTGCGCCAATCTGCACCTTCCCCTGGATGATCGCGCCATCCTCGATCGTCGCGTCATGGCGACCACCGTCGAACGCGTGCGTCGCGAGGATGAGCTGGTTCCCCTCGAGGAGGTCCTCCGGCTTCCCGGTATCCTTCCACCACCCGGTGAATTCCACCCACCCGACGCGCCGTCCCTGCTCGATGAGGTGCGTGTTCGCGTCGGAGATCTCGAACTCCCCGCGGCTACTCCGCGGGATCGCCGCCACGGCATCGAAAATCGCCGGACTGTAGAGGTAGATGCCGGTCTGCGCGAGGTCTGAGGGAGGGTCCGACGGCTTCTCGAGCACGCGGACGAGGCGGCCGTCGCGGAACTCACCGACGCCGAACCGCTGCGGCTCCCGCACGCGGACGAACGCGAGGCACATGTCGAGCGACTCCCGTTCGAACTTCTCGATGAGCGACCGGAGATCGCCGAGGATGAGGTTGTCGCCGAGCACGAAGAGGAACGGCTCACGACCGAGCGTGGGTTCCGCGTTCCGGATGATGTGCGCGAGTCCCTGCGGGCCACCCTCCTGCTCGATGTACCGGATCCGCGCGCCCCACCGGCTCCCGTCGCCGACGAACCGCTGGAGCTCCTCCTCGCCTGGGTTCACGTTGATCGCGATGTCGCGGATCCCCGCGTCAACGACCTTCTCAATGACGTAGAAGAGCATCGGCTTGTTCGCGAGCGGAATGAGGTGCTTGTTCAGCGTATGCGAAATCGGGCGAAGCCGCGTCGCCCGCCCGCCTGCGGTGATGAGCGCTTTCTGCATCGGCATATGGGGGGTATCCGAGCGTACCACCGCGTCATTTCCCCTTCCATTTCCACGTGTACTGCACCAAACTCTTGAGGTGCACGCGCGTGAGCGGGTTGAGCACCACCGATTTCAGCCCCGGCACCTTCGCCGATGACCGTTCGTGGCCGTGCTGGACGACGACATCGCCTTTGAAATACACCGGCCAGCCGCGTGACCAGAACGTTCGACAGAGGTCGCAGTCCTCGAAGTACATGAAGTACCGCTCGTCGAAGCACCCGGCATCCTGCAGCCACGGCCCGCGGACGAAGAGCGCGGCACCGGTCGCCCAATCCACCGGCCGTGTGCGCTCGTGGTCGATGTCCGCCATGTGGAGTCGCTCGACGCGGCGTCGCGCCCAGCGGTAGCGACGGTGCAACTCGAGGCGGTAGATCGGATGGTCGAAGAACGACGGGAATCGCATGCACGACGGCTGCACCGATCCATCCGGCCGTCGGAGCTGTGGGGCCACGATGCCAATCTCCGGGTGCGCTTCCATGAACGCGTGGAGTCGCTCGATCGTCCGCGGCTGCTCTGACAGGAACAGGAGATCGGGGTTCGCGATGAGGTAGTAGGATGCTGAGAGTTGCCGCAGTGCGAGATTGTTCCCACGACCAAACCCCACATTCGCACCCGCGTCGAGGACGATCGGCTGTGGGTGTACATCCGCAAATTCCTGCTTCATGGCAGATGCGATCCCATCACCGGACGCGTTGTCCACGATGACCGGCTGCACGGTGAAACTGCTCCCCGCGGTGTCCCGATAGAGCGACCGGAGCATCGCGAGGACCTTCTCGCGCATCTTGTAGTTCACGGTCACGGTGACGACATCGTACATACCAGTGAACATCCGAATGATCCGAATCTCATCCGAATGCCACGAATACGAATTCGGAGCATTCGGATCCGCATTCGTAGATTCGGATGTTCATCGGAACCATTTCCGCACCTCAGCTGGCTCCACCCGCCATCCCGCCATGATCGCACGGCGCTTCGCGCGCATGATCGGAAACCTGGTACAGACTTCGCGGAGCGCGCGGAGCGTATCCCGCTCTCGGATGAGCACGTACGCGAGCTTCCGGAGTTCGTACCAGCCGATCCACGGCCAGTGCCGCACGAGGTTCGCGAGATGCTCATTCTTGAGAAGCACGAAGAGATGATTCTTGTACGAATGGTACCGAACGAGGTGCGACTTCGATCGCCGGAGGTCAACCGCAGCAGCATCAGTGAGCTCTCGCGGCCCGGCGGTAGTCCGATCGTGCCACGCGCAGGCATGCGGGACGATGAACGCCCGCCACCCGCGCGACCGCAACCGGAACGCGAGATCGACATCTTCCTTGTAGCTGAAAAAATCCTCATCGAAGATTTCCACTTCTGACTTCTGACTTCTGACTTCTGACTTCTGCAGCGCTACGTCCTGTAGCGCTGCCATACGGTACATCGGTAACGCGCCACTCACGCCGAAAACCTCAATCGGAGTTGCGAGCTGCGAGTTGCGAGTTGCGAGTTGTTCACCGGTGCGGGCTTCAACCACCCGCCGGTTCCGCAGCACCCGGAGCCCCAGCGTGTCCACGAGATCCGTCCGCCCGTCACCCTTCCCTGCGGTGACCTTCGAGAAGTCCCACCGCAAGAGCGCGCCCTGCGCTGCGCCGCATTGTGGTGTTCGATCCATGAACGCGATGAGCTGCTCGAGGTAGTCCGGCGCGAGCACCGTATCCTGGTTCAGGAGCTGCACGTAATCCGGTGGACTCTTCACTCGTAACTCTTCACTCGTCACTCGCATGGCCTGGTTGTGCCCGCCTGCAAACCCACAGTTCTCCGCGTTTCGCACAAACTCATACCGCAACTCCTTTCGCATTTTCGTGCGAAATTGCGAAAGCTCCCTGAGTTCGCGCTCGAGGAGTGCGACCGTGCCATCCGTGGATCCGTTATCAATGACCACGAGGTCCCAGTCCTGCACCGTCTGCTCGCGCAGCGAACGAAAGAGATGCGGGATGTACTTCGCCCCGTTCCAGGCAACAAGTTGTACGGTGAGTTTTGAAATATTCCTTTACTTCTTTACTTCTTTACTCCTCACTTGATCGAACGCCCACGCCGCTCCGAGCACGAGCGGTCGTACCGCCGCGAGCACCGCCCACTCCCACGCCGGGCGGTGCTTGCGGAAGTACTTCAGCATGCTCGCAGTGAACATCCGCTGCTTGCGATGCAGCCGGACTTGCTTGAAACTCTGACCGACGTAGTCCACGCACCGGACGCTCGGCGTGTACGCGATGTGCCAGCCCGCTTGCCGTGCGCGCATGCAGAAGTCTACCTCCTCGAACCAAATGAAGAATCGCTCATCCAACGGTCCAATCTGCTCAATGAGTTTCCGCCGGATGCAGAAGAATGACCCGCGAATTGAATCCACGCGCGCCTCGTGGGAATAGTCGAAATTCGTGATGAGGTAGCGATCGAGGAGGCGAGGTGCGACCCTCCCGAACTTCGTGAGCGTCGCGAGCTGGTCCAGGAGTCTCGGGAACCGCCGAACGTGCGGCACCGTCTGTTCCCGCTCATCAACGAGGTGGCACCCCGCGACGCCCACGCGCGCGTTCCTCTTGTCTCGCATGAACTTCACCATCCCCTCCAGGGTGCCGGGAAGCACCCGCATGTCGGGGTTCAGAAGGAGAATGAACTCCGGCGCACTCTTCACTCGTACCTCGTCACTCGTCACTCGTATCGCCTGGTTGTTTGCAGCAGCAAACCCTCGATTCTCGGCGTTCGCAATGAGATGCACCTGCGGAAACTCCTTCCGTACCATCTCGACGCTCTTGTCGCGCGACGCGTTATCCACGACAAACACCTCGAGCGAGATCGGTCGCCCAGCCGTGGTATCGAAGATCGACCGCAGGCACTCCCGCAGGCGATCGCGGACATTCCAGGAAACGATGATGATACGGAGGTCGAGCACACGCTTCCAGGCTAATCGAGGACACGGACGCCGGCAATCTGAACACAAAAGGTATACACCCAGCACCTGAAGTGGTGCTGGGTGCCTTGATATGGCGAAAGCCCGCCTCCTGCGCTACCGCGCTTCGGCGACCGAGGCGAGGTAGAGGCAGAGCGCCGCCTGCGTCATGCCGCAGTGGAGCTTCCGATCGCGCATGAGCTGGAAGAGCTCCTGGTACGGGACCCACCGGACGTTGAGGATCTTCTCGTTCACGTCCGGCGGCGGGAGCACTCGCTTCGCGGCGACGTCGGCGGCGCGCGCTTCGTCGAGCCACGCGGCGTACACCGGGATGCGCTGCGGGTAGAACGTCGTGTTCGCCGTCATCTCACCGATCTGGGCGGCCTTCCGAATCGGCGAGCCGAGCTCCTCCTGCGCTTCCCGCATCGCGGTCTGCGCACCGGTCTCCCCCTTCTTCGGAAACCCACGGGGGAACTCGGTGGACATGACCCCGAGCTGACTGAGGTCGAGGTCCGGGTACCGGTACGCCTCCGGGGAGACGATCGTCGGCCGCCAGACGTCAACGACGCCGAGCTCCCCGCGCGAGTTCACCGGCACGGTCACTGCGCCCACGGGTTCGATGTGGAGGGGCTGGTCCCAGAGCTTCGTCCCATCCCCCTTGCAGACGGCGACGTGTACGACGCGCCCGAGCTTCGGGTTGTCGAGCACGACGCTGCCGGGCGGGTGCCAGCCGAGGCCGTCGACCTCGTGGATGGGCTTGATGCACTGCCGTGAAGCACGTTCGAACATGTGGCACCTTCATGCCCTCCGATGTCCATCGGAGGGCGTCGGTGCCGACCATCTGCCTTCCGCAGAACGGATCAGCGGATCACTGCACGTTGGCCTTTTCGCCAACCGTTCCCACTTATCGAGCGAGGTGCCGTTCTACCTTCCGCAGAGCGGCGAGCGTGTGCGCGTCGTTGATGATTCCCTCGTCCTCGAGTCGGTGCACGGTCGCCCAATCGTACGCGACGGGCTTGTGCACGCCGCAACGCCTTGGGAGCGATGCCGAGTTCCGGCCATGGACGAGGTGAATCGGGATGATGAGCGAGTCGGTGCCAGTGTCCTCCGGGATCTCCCCGACGACCTCGATCGTATCGATGCTGAGCGACCGAACCCACTCCTCCCCCACCTCGCGATCGAGGAGGTCGCGGATGGTCGCCTCGGGGTCACCGGCGAGCTCGCGGCGGATCCACCCCCGCGGCAGCTCCGTCGTCCACTTCCCGATCGTCAGACGGTGCTGCTTCACGAGCACCACCCGTTGATCGATGATGGGAACCACGATGGCTGCGGGGCGGCTGAACCGCACGGCGTACTCACCGGTCGTCCCGTCGGGCCGTAGCACCGAGAACACGATGACGACGTAGTACTGTCGGAGCTCGCGGATCACACGGATGGCGCCGGTGATCTCGAACTCGTCCTCTCGGTGCTTGCCGATCCGCCGGAGATCGGTCCAGGTCGGCAAGCCCTCAGTGGCAAGGATCTCATTCACCTCCGCGAGCACGCGGAGTCGCGGACTCTCCGCGGTTGATGGCGCACTCATGGATTCCTCCCCTCGGCCTCAAGCCGAGCACAGAGGTTGTTGGAAAGGTGCGAGCTTTCACGCTACCAAGGCCCAGAGCGCCGTCAACCAGGGCTCAGTTCACTGTGATCCCGTACCGCGCGAGCAGCTCGCGGCAGCCGGGGACTGCGCTCGGCAGGCGGCGATCGTAGTCCGCTGCATCGTACGGTAACGAGGCGACGCACACGACGAAAACCGGTGCCTCCGTGAGCGGCCAGTACGCATGGTAGATGCCGGGCGGGACGATCGCACGGACCATGTCGTTATCCGCGAGGACGTACGTTGGGTCAGACACGGTGGCAGTCGGCCGATCGAATCCAAGCACGACTGCGTACGACGTCCCGAATGTCGGTGATGTCTCGCGGAGATCGTGGAAGAACCAGAGCGCGGTGCCCGTGAGTGTGAAGAATCGCTCGTGGAGCTTGAGGTGAACGTGCGCGGCGCGGCCAGTATGCTTCCCGATCGCGATCGAGGCGTAGAGATTCCCAAACCCTACATCGAGCGTTGGATTCGACGAGCCTCCCTGGATGAGCTCCGCGAGCAACCCGCGCGGATCCCCGGTCACCTTCGTATGGTGGAGCTCGAGGCCCTCGATGGGGGTAACTTCCACTCGAGCATCGGCGATAACTCTCGACGTCGCGCGCATATATCCCTCTACGCCTTTACACCTTTACTCCTCTACACCTTTACTCCTTCACTCCTCTACACCTCTACACCTTTTACACCCTTACTCCTTCGGTGCGGATGTGTGTGTTGATCTCCGCTGATCGCGCGCGGAGCCGCTCCACCCATGGACGGTGGTCGAGGTACCACGTCACGGTCCGCTCGAGTCCCTGCGAGAATTGTTCGCGATCGTACGTCGGACACCACCCGAGCCCGTCGCACACGCGGCGTGCATCAATCGCGTACCGGCGGTCGTGCCCTGGACGATCCTCGACGCGGGCCATGAGCGTATGTGGTTTCCCGATGATATCGAGGATCCCACGTACGACTTCAATGTTCTCCCGCTCGTTATCCGCGCCGATGTTGTACACCGCGCCGAGTTCCCCGCGCTGCATGATCGCGTCGAGCGCGGCGCAGTGGTCCTCGACGAAGATCCAATCGCGGACGTAGCGGCCGTCGCCGTAGATCGGCACCGGTTGGTCCGCGAGCGCGCGGAAGATCGCGAACGGGATGAGCTTCTCCGGAAACTGGTACGGCCCGTAGTTGTTCGAGCAATGCGTGACGATGACCGGCACCTTGTGCGTCGCGAAGTACGACCGGCACAGGAGGTCGCCGCCCGCCTTCGCCGCCGCATACGGCATGTTTGGCTGAAACGCAGTCTCCTCCGTGAACCGCCGCGCCTCGTCGAGCTCGAGCGCCCCGTACACCTCGTCCGTTGAGACGTTCACGAACCGACTCACGCTGGCCTTCCGCACGACATCGAGGATCGTGCACACGCCGAGCGTGTTCGTCAGCTCGGTGC
>CAZPCZ010000012.1:0-25171 GCA_964585225.1 uncultured Gammaproteobacteria bacterium | reverse complement strand
GAATGGAATGATCCGATTGCCAAGCCGCTTTATCGAACGTGACGGTCCGCCGCACGCCGCGTTGGACCGTCGCGACGCTGAACCGGTCCGCCGCGGCGAGCGCGGCGAACTTCCCGATCCCGAACTGCCCGATGCGCTTCCGGCCGAACCTCGGGGAGATGGACTCCGCGCGCTTCTCCGCTGAGCCGACCTCGAAGTACTGCCGCAGGCCATGCTCCCCCATCCCGCCCCCATCGTCCTCGACGGTCACGCTCGTCGGCGTGATCGTGATGCGCACCTCGGTCGCATCCGCGTCGTACGCGTTCGCGGCGAGCTCGCGGAGGAGCTCGACCGCATCCGTGTACATCCGTTCCCCAAGCGAGATGAGGTGCTCCTTCGCGACGGTGACCGGAATGGTCGCGGTCTTCGGCATACGGCCACCACCGTACCATCGCCGCACCGCTCGCGCAACTGAGAACCACCCGATGAATGCCGGGCGGCTGGAGGTCGGCTGGCTACGGATGCTTAGGTGCTTCGCCTGGAGGAAGTGCGGTGGGCGATCTCCCCCACGCGAGGACGCCGAGGATGATCGCGCCGATCGGCTGTGCGAATGCGGTCACGATGCCGAGGAGGTACGGCATGCGCCATCCCTGACGTCGCGCGATCGCCGCGATCGCAAGGACGAGCATAATCTGCCATACGACAAACGCGAGTGCGGTCACCACTGCCCCAACCACACCAACCCATCTCGGGAGCTCCGCGGTGTTGATGATTGCGAGGAGGAGCGCGAGGACAGTCGGTTTCAGGATGAACCAGAACCAGGAGCGGTGTTTCCCGGCGATCTCGACGAGCAGCGCCCACTGCGCGAGCGGCACCCACGCGCGCCACCGCCGCCCGACGCCATGCCGCTTCGCAAGACTGCGGAGCGCGAACGCGAGGTAGAGGAAGAACACGAATGCGAAACCCGAACCTGCCCCAACTTCTTCCCAGCCGATATCGCTCCACCGGCCTCCCGCGACGACATGGATGACCGACGCATTGGGCGGCGGTGCGATGAGCCCAGCGGTCGTCTGCGCAAGATCTGGAGAAAGCGCTGCTGGCACTTCATCCTCATACACGTGGATCGACTGCGGGTCCTTCCACCATGATGAGAGCGTGAGGTCCTCCTCGATAGATGACGGATCAATGGTGAACCGTACCCGTGCGAGCCACTTGTTGGCTGGCTCGTACCGAGCGAGCGACGCGGGTGCCGAGTCCGCGTTCGTGATCGCCTGACTGTAGAGGATCTGCGCCCCGTACACCACGAGCGGCTTCTCCGCGAGCGTGTAGAGCGTCAGTTCCTGTGCGGGGTCGCGGTCGCGTGCGAGCCGGAGCGGGAGGACTGGTTGGAGTAGGTTCGGGAACGAGAACTCCATCGGTGAGAGGCCGTAGCCATCTCCGATGTCTCCCGCGCGCTGCGGATGAATCTTGAGCGCAGCAAAAAACGCGTCACCACGCTGCACGTAGTAGTCAAAGTTCTCGACGTCCTGATCAGCAAGCGTGTACCTCTGCTCGCGCAACCAATCGACGAGCGCCTGCGAATCGCTCGCCCGGAGGATGGTGACCGTGAACTCCGCAACGTCCTTCACCTCGAGCACCTCGACCGGTGGGAGCGCTTCCGGGCCGGCATCCGGCGCCGCACTGCCCGCACCTCGGGTTGGCGGTTGCGGCCGCTCCCGCGGCCTCGTGTAGTCCGCGAGCTCCGCGAAGAGATCCGGCGGTGCCTCGCTGGCTTCTGGCCGACCAGGGAACGCGAGCACGAGCCCGAATTCCTGTGCGGTCCCTCGAAGCTGCGGGTCGATGACGAGCGTCTCCGTGAGCCCATCCCACGCGATGAACGCACGTGCGCTCCCCGTGCGTTCGACCACCGTCCCATCCGGCCCAAACGGCGCTGGCATGCAGGCAGCAACCGGCTGTGCGAGCGCGAACCCCATCGCGACGACGATGACGACTGCGAGTTTGCGCATACTTCACCGGACGTCATGAAATCGCTCAGCCCGCCGAAATGATCGGCGTGAGCACCGCCTTCCCGAATGGCACGGAGAACGCACGGCACCACACCCATACCGCATCGTACACCGAGAGGTCGCTCCCCGCGGGAAGTTCGTAGTTCTGACTCCCCTCGTTCCCCTTGAGCGCGCTGAGCCGCGCATCCGGATCGTACGCACCGTTCCGCCCGAGGTACACGAAGAGATCGGGTCCGTTCGTTATACGAAAGTCCGACTCAAAACGCACGTACCGCTTTCCCGAAATCTCGATCACACGCGCGGTACCCTGCGCCCGGTGTCCCGCGAGACCCTCGAACGTCCCACGCGCGAGCTCTGTCAGTACCTCAGGTGTCGGGGCAATTGGGTTCTCCGCCGAAGATGGTGGCAGCTCCTCCGCAACTCGTCGAGTAATGAACAGCGGCGAGATGAGCAGGTACGCAACCAAGAGACCACCAACGATGACGCACGCGAGGATGATGCGGCGTGGGGTAGTCATACTGCGCAGTGTTACGTATTCAACGCCTGGTATTGAACACTTCTACTCCTCCCCGATCACGTACGTACAGCCCTGGGGACCGATGCGCGCCTCGTGTTCGGCGTTCGCAGGAACGTCGCAGCGATCACCGACGGTGAGTTCACGTGTCACGCCACCGAGTATCAGCCGCATGGACCCCTGGATGATGACGTGCGCGGTCGTCATCGGGTGCGCGTGTGACGGATAGAACATTCCTGGCGGATCCCGCTGCACACGGATGTCCCGCCACCCTTCGCCCCGGAGCGCTCGTTCAACGGTTTGATGATCCATGTTGGCACGTGCGCGCGGTCCCTCGAGACAACGAGAGCCGATGGTGTGCGACCCACTGGTACACTGCCTCCGCGGCCCACGCGAATGGTCGGCAGTGCTCGTACAGCCAGAGGAGCGCTCGCGCGCGTGATGCGAGGGCGAGCGAATGGAAGACCGCGTGCGCCGCACGGTGGGTGGTATTGTCCGGCATGACGAGCTGCACCGCCTCGCGACAGGCGGCTTCGGTGACCTGCGGGAACCGGCTGAGCGCCGTCTGGTATGGGAGGTAGTCGACCGCATCGCCGGTCTTCCGCTTCCAACGTTCAATCCAGCGCTGGCAGAAACCGCAGTCGCCGTCGTAGAGCATCGTAGGTTTCATACGGGGTGTCCGAAATTCGATTTTGGACACTTTCAAGGGTTCTTACCAACGCGCTGGAGATCGGCACGCGAGACCGGTGGCAGGTACTCCCCGACGAGTGTGCAATTCCACCACGCGCCGGTCTCCTCCCGCTCCTTCCGCGTCGTGAATCGGTACTGGTAGTAGCGGGCTCGGACGTACTGTGGTGGTGAAGCCGGGAATGGATTCGTACGCAGGAGTGCGAACGTCGGCCGGTCGCCCTCGAGGAGCTTCTGCGCGAGCCGGACGAACCACGTCTCGTAGCCCGGCGGCGGGTACCCGTTGAACGGCAAGAACCACATGAGCCAGTCGAGCCGGAGATGGTACGGCGCGACCTGCGGCGGCCGGCGGCGGGGGTCGCCCGGCTTTCCCTTGAACCCGTACTCGCGCCATTTTGTACTCGATGTGAGCGCGACCTCATCGGTCCCCTCGAGCACGATTTCGTACCGCTCCTTCGTGACTGAACCGAACGCGCCGTACGTGTTCACGAGGTGGAGGGGTTCGAAGCTCGCGTTCATGAGCTGGTTTCGGGAGAACATGTTCCGCACCGGTCGGATGCTGAGCACCACGATGAGCACGCTGACGAGGAGCACCGCCGCACGAAACACCGGGGGTTCCGCGAGGGAGGCGGTCACCGTCGGGAACTGCAGCGAGAAGAATCCCGCAATCGCGCGCAGGTGCGCATCGTCGAACGCGGTGAGTGCGAGGACAATTGTGATGAGATTCAGGAATGCGAAGTTCCCGGAGAGCATGAGCCATCCCTGCGTCGCGATCATGACCCCACCGGCGATCGCGGCGACACGTCCGGGGACGAATAATCCGAACGGCGCGACGAGCTGGGCGAAGTGGTTCCCGAGCACCTCGAGTCGGTGGAGCGGGCGCGGGAGGTGGTGGAAGAACCACGAGAGCGGGTTCGGCATCGGTTGGGTCTCGTGGTGGTAGTCGAGGCATGTGAGGTCGCGCCAGCACGAGTCGCCGCGCAGCTTGATGAGGCCGGCGCCGAACTCGAGGCGGACAACGACCCAGCGCAGCAACCAGATGATGATCGCGGGCGGTGCGGTCGCCCGGTTCCCGAGGAAAATCGCGAGGAACCCAGTCTCGAGCAGCAGCGACTCCCATCCGAACGCGTACCAGCGCTGGCCCACATTCACGATCGAGAGGTAGAGCGCCCACATCGCCACCCACGCGCCCACCGACGCCCAGAGGGGCAGACGCTCGACGAGGCCGATGAGCGCAGCGATCGCGAGGATGGCGCCGAGCCAGGCGACCACGAGGGCGAAGCGGTCGGAGAAGTAGAGGTGGAAGATGCTCGGAGCCTGCGCGAAGGAGACGTGCTGGAGGAACTTCGGCACCGGGAGCAACCCCCGCTCGCCGAGGAGCGGGCGGAACTGGTTGATCGCCGCGATGAACGCGAGGAGGTACACCAGCGCGAGGCCGCGCTGGAAGACGAGGCGCGTGAGGACGTAGGTGGATCCGCTGAGGATGTCCATTGCTGGTCCAGTGCCGGACGACCTACCGCCATGGGGAGCCTGACGCGATCGCCGTCCGGAGCGCGCGGGCAAGCGCCGCGCGGATCGCCCGTCCCGCTCCGGTCGGCCGCCGGATGTGCCGATTGTTCACCTCGATCTCGACACCAATATACCATCGGTCGGGATAGCGTCTGCGGAAGTAGGTCACGAGCCCCTCGGAGACCCCGGCGTACGGGTAGTTCTTGCGCACGCGGTACCCGGGGAGACTCTGCCAGAGTTCCCGGTGGAGCGCATGGGCGAACCGCGCTTCCGCTGGCCGCTTCGGATCGAAGAGCACCCCAACGTCGCAGCGGCGCTCCACACCACGGAGCACGGGCGTGAAGGAGTGCGAAGCGATGTGCACGACCCGCTTCCCGCGCCGGTGCTGCGTGCGGATGACATCATCGATGGTGCGAGCGTACGATGCCCAGTATGTCGAACGTAACTGCTCCTGCTCCGATCTTGAAAGCCCCGCGAGGATTGGCGAGAAGAGCGACGACTTCCGGTGGCTATCAATCTCGATGAAGAGACGGGAGTATAAAAAGGAGATGAGCGGCACGGAGAGCGCCCGCTGGAGGTACCGGGCGGTCGCGAGCGCTCCGGGATCGTACCCCCAGTGGTCGTGGAGCAGCGCCCCGATTCTCTTTCGGCCCCACGGACCGGAGACAATCCGACGGTGCTGAAAAAATCTCGCGTACGCTCGCGGGATGGTGTTCGTCGCGTGCTCGCAGGTGATGAGAAGCGCTTGCTCCGTGGTTATGGAACGTGGGTTGCCCATGCTCGGATAGAGAGTTGACGCCGAGAAAAACCGTTTTGGCCGGGGGCGTAGGCACTTGGAGGGCAGAACGCCGCGGCCTTTCAATGGGCAAGGAGCAGACGGCGTCGTGTCACCTCCACGAGAGGAGGAACTGTTTGAGTGTGGAGAAATCATTCGCGAGCGTGATCGAACGATGCGCTCCCTCCGTGTACTCCCGCATGCGGTTCGGGACATCGACGGTGATGCCCAGCGCCTCCCGGACGACCTCCGGGAACTTCGCGGGGTGCGCGGTCCCCAAAAGTATATCAATCATCGGCTCAGGGTGCTCCTGCCGGTACCGCTCGAGCCCAACGTACCCGACCGCCCCATGGGGGTCGAGCACGTAGCCGTACCGATCGTACACCGCACGCATTGCGCGCCGCGTCTCGTCGTCGGAACACCTGGTGCCCCAGAGGTCCCGCCACATCGCCTCCACCCGGTGGCCGCAGATCTCGAGCATGCGCGCGAAGTTCGACGGGTTCCCGACGTCCATCGCGTTGGAGATCGTCCGGGCCGACGGCCGCGGCGTGAACATACCGGTGCGGAGGTACTCCACGACGACGTCGTTCGCGTTGCACGCGGCGATGAATCGCGCGACCGGGAGTCCCATGCGCTTCGCCATGAGCCCGGCAGTGATGTTTCCAAAGTTTCCACTCGGAACCGCGATGGTGACCGGCGCGTGCTCGGGGGGAAGCCGCGTCACGGCGTAAGCGTAGTAGAAAGTCTGCGGGATGAGGCGTGCGATGTTGATCGAGTTCGCCGAGGACAACCGGAGCTCCCGCGAGAGCTCAGGATCCACGAATGCCTGCTTGACGAGTCGCTGGCAGTCATCGAACGTACCCTCGACCGCGATCGCGGTAATGTTGCTCCCCGCGATCGTGAGCATCTGCTCCTGGATCGGGCTCACCCCGCCGTTGGGGTAGAGGATGGAGACGCGGATGCCGGGCACGTCCCGGAAGCCGTGCGCGACCGCGCTGCCGGTGTCGCCAGAGGTGGCGGTGAGGATTGTGAGCTCGTGGTCCAGGTCCTGCGCGAAGTGGGACATCAGACGCGCCATGAACCGAGCGCCGAAATCCTTGAACGCGAAGGTTGGCCCATGGAAGAGCTCAAGCACATGCGTGTCCTCGTCGAGGCGGTGGAGTGGCGTGTCAAAATCGAACGCCTCATCCACGATTCGCGAGAGCACCTCATCGGGGATATCGCCGTGGAGCAGTGTCCGCGCCACCGTGAGCGCGACCGCTGGGAATGGCTGCCCTTGCAATGCGGAGGAGAAATCCGCCGGCAACACCGGTAACGCGGTCGGCAGGTAGAGCCCGCCGTCCGGTGCGAGCCCCGAAAGGACCGCGTCACGCAGCGACACGACCGGTGACGAACGATTGGTGCTGGAGAACATCATGGCAGTCGAGCCCTCACCGCCTCGAGGAATTGTTTCCCGTTGCCGTCGCGGGGGAGCTCCGAGTATGGGATGGTGACGTCTGCGTACTTCGCGTACGTTTGCGCGCGGGTTTCGAGGAGTTTCGAATAGCAACGCGCGAGCGCTTCACGTGCATGCTCACCCGGTCGCTGCTCGAACGAACCTGGTGGCCAGAGCAACGCTTTCGGGAACGCGATGAACCGCTCGAACATCTCCTGATGCATCTGCGGTGTCGCCTCCACGTACACCATGAGCGAGCGTGCCTGGAATGCTTCGCAGAGCACCGCACCCGCGTAGATGAAACTCCCGCCGGGATCCATGACCGTGTTCCCGATTTCTCCAACCTCCAGTTCGTGCGCGATCTCCCAGAACAATTCCGCCTCGAGTTCAAGGAGGCGCCGCTGCCGATCTGCAAATCCCTCCTCGTACGGCATGCCCAACCACCGAGCCAATCCCTCATCGGTGGCGTCCCGCAGGAGGCCGGCGCGTTCCAAGGTACGGTGCAAGCGCCCGTCGGCCCAAATCCGATGCCATCCCATGTTCTCTAGCGCGCGCGACCAGTACGATTTTCCGACATTCGACATCCCGAACACCGTCACCACGAGTTGGTGGTCACGAGAGCGTTCATCGAATTGCACGTGCGAGAGGTTCATGCTACTGCATCGTAGCATGAGGAAAGGGCGCCCCGCTCGGGACGCCCTTCGTGTTGCCGTTCACCCCACGTTCCGCCGGAGCTCGAACTCGTCCGCGAGCGCCCGGGCGCCGCGCGCGAGGTCGGCGGACTTGATGCCGACCGTAATCGCTGGTCCGGACGTCGAAATGAGCGAGATATTCGCCCGAGCACGTGCGAGCGCGCCGGTCACCCGCGCGAGGTATGCCGGATCGCGACGCATCCGGCGATCGAACACCGTGAGCGCGACGTACCCCTCCTTCCCCTGGACGCTGCGATGCACCGTGTGAATGCGCGCCAACGCATCCGGCAGCCGCATCGCACTGACGAGGAACGAGATCACCGCGGACCGTCCGGTCCCCTCGGCCTGGATCGCATCGTTCAGGCTGACATCTCGCACCGCCGAGAACAGTTTCATGGCCTGCCCGGGTCGGTCCGGGATCCCGAGAATCTTGACGAGCGCGAGGTTGGAATCCGCGCTCACTGCGGTGATTGGCTGCAGCTTCGGCTCCAGCGCCTCGTGCGTCGAGGCGCTCCGAATCGTCGTGCCGCCGGTCGACGGGCCGATGGATGGTGAACGCACGACTCGGAGTGGCACACCATGCGCCTGCGCGAGCGAGATCGCTCGATCCATGAGCACGCGGTCCTGCGCGACATCCTTCGCCGCATCGTAGTCGAGTTCCTCGAAGATGAGCGCGTCCGGGACCAAGCGCGGATCGACCGGTGAGAGCCCGTCGACGTCCTTCTTGAAGACGCAGCAGCGCGCCTTGAGCACGACCGCGAGCGCGACCGCGGTGAGGTCCGAACCCCCGCGTCCCAGCGTCACGAGACTCCCAGCGCTCGTGACCGCCTGGAAGCCAGGCACGATGACGATCTTCCCCTCGGCGAGCGCCCGCCGGATGAGCGACACGCCGCGCACCTGCACGAGGCGCGCGCTGTCGCGGTCGTCGCTCCCAAGGAACCCCACCTGCTGGCTCGTGAACGCAACGACGTTGCCGTCCCCGTAGCGTTCGATCGCCGCGGCGAGGAGCCCGACGGCCTTCACCTCCCCGGTCTGGACGACCATGTCCTGGAAGGTTCGGGATGCTCCCGGGTTGACGTTCCGCACGAGCGCGAGGAGCTCGTCGGTCTCATCGCCCATGGCAGAGACGACCACGACCACCCCGTGTCCGCTACGATGCTCGGCGAGCACGTCCTGTGCGACGATATTCAACCGCTCGAGGGTGCCGACGGCCGCGCCGCCGTACTTCAATACGCTCGGATTGGAATGAGGCATTGGTGTCCTCCGGCCGACATCTCACCACGCGTTTCCGCCGCCCGTCAAATGACCGCGAACGGGAAACCCGCTCCGATGGACATCGGAGCGGGTATGGATCAACGGTCATGTGACCTGCCGCTCGATGCGGATGCGGCACACCTCACGGACGCTCGGGAGCAGCGCGACCATCTCGAGGGCTCGCCGCATCGCACCCTCTCGCGTCGCGTGCGTCGTCAGCACGAGTGGAACCGTCTCGTCCGCGTTGCGATCTCGCTGGATCGCGGAGGCGACGGAGGCCCCCTGCGCCGCGAGCGCCGCGGCGACGTCCCGAAGCGCGCCGGGCTGATCGGCAACCATGAGGCGGAGGTAGTACTCGCCGACGTCATCCTCCACCGGAACCACCGGGAGACTCCGGAGCGCCGCGGCCGGCACACCGAACGCCGGGGTGCGGTGACCGCGCGCGAGGTCGATGAGGTCCGCGACGACCGCAGAGGCGGTCGGACCGGCGCCGGCGCCGCGGCCCTCGAGCGTGATGGTGCCGACCGGGTCGCCGGTGATCGCCACCGCGTTCAGGACGCCCTCGATCTGCGCGATTGGGCTCGCGGCCGGGACCATGCAGGGCTGCACCCGCTGCGCGAGCCCCGCATCGGTGACCTGTGCGGTGGCGAGGAGCTTGATCCGGTGCCCGAGCTCCTCCGCGTAGCGGATGTCGAGCGGGGAGAGATGGCGGACGCCCTCAACGTGCACGCCGTCGAGGTCGACCGGGGTGCCGAATGCGAGCGCGGCGAGGATCGCGAGTTTGTGCTTCGCATCGATACCGTCGACGTCGAAGCTCGGGTCTGCCTCGGCGTAGCCGAGACGCTGCGCCTCTGCGAGCGCCTCGGCGAACGTGCACCCCCGCGCGCGCATGCGCGTCAGGATGAAGTTCGTCGTGCCGTTGAGGATCCCGGCAAGCCGCACGATGCGACTCGAAGCGAGCCCCTCACGCAACGTTCTGATGATCGGAATCCCTCCTGCAACGGCCGCCTCGAATGCGAGGCACACGCCACGCTCCTCGGCCGCGCGGGCGAGCGTAATCCCGTGGTGTGCGATGAGTGCCTTGTTCGCGGTCACGACGTGCCGACCCGCGGCGATCGCAGCGGCGACAACCTCATGGGCCACGCCATCCGCACCGCCGATGAGCTCGACCACCGCATCCGCATCAGCTCGCCGTGCCATCTCGACGGGGTCGCCGAACCACTCGCCGAGGAGCGGGACACCGCGGTCCTTCCGGCGGTCGCGCGCGCTCACCGCGGTGACGGTGAGTGCGCGTCCTGCTGCACGAGCGATGGATTCAACACACTCGTGGAGGAGCTGGAGCGTTCCCGCACCGACGGTGCCGAGCCCGGCGATTGCGATCTTGAACATCGTGTGTTCCTTTCTTGAGTTATCAAAGACCTGCAGGACCACGCATCACGAGGTGGTCCGGACGTGGTCCTATGGTACGGACGCACACCGCGCACGTCAATCCTCGCAATGCGTCCCTGCCTGTCAATGCGTCCCTGCCCACCGATTCAATTCACCTCAATATCAATGTGGCGGATGCTGGGGTGTTGCTTCTGGACCTTCGCTTCGAGTGCGTCGATGCGTTTGCCGATGAGCCGTGGGATCCGATCGGCATACTCGATCGCGAACCGCTTGAACGACTCGTAGTCACCACCGATCGCCTCGAATTCCCGCGGGAGCGACTTCTGGAGGTACCGGTCGAGGAGCGCGTGGCCATTCACTTCGACCTCGCACTTCACGCGATAGACGTCCACGTCGAGCGTCATGGATTTGAAGTCGAGCACGCGCTCGATGGCGGGATCCGCAACGAGCATCGCGATGACGCCGTCACGGATGTCCTCTGGGATCGCCTTCCCGATGAGGTACGCGCGGTTCTTGACGATGAGGAGCACTGCGGCGACACCAAGCAAACACCCAATCGTGATGGACCCCGCCGCATCCCACCAATGATTTCCCGTGACGTACGACAGCCCGATCGCCGCTGCGGCGACGAGCACGCCGACCACCGCGATGCCATCTTCCAGAAACACTGCAAGCGTGGATGGATCACCCGACGTCAACCGCTCGCGCCATGATTGCGTCGAATGGGACCGCTGCAATTCCCGTGCCGCCACCCAGAAGGTGAACGATTCCACGACGAACGCGACGAGCAGCACCCCGAACACGAGCGGCGAGAGCTCTACCGATTCGGGATCGAGGAGGGAGGTGATACCGCGGTACACCGTCACCCCTGCACCCACGAAAAAGATCCCGCACGCGGAGAGGAGCGCCCAGAAAAATCGCTCTCGTCCGTACCCGTAACTAAAATCCTCATCTGCCTTCTTGCGAGAGCGCGAGAGCCCCACGAGCAGGAGAACTTGATTCGACGTGTCCGCCACGCTATGCACGGCCTCGGAGAACATCGCACTCGATCCTGAAGCAAACGCCGCGATGAATTTGATCACCGAAACAAACGCATTCCCCGCCACCGCCGCAATGACGGGCCAGAATCCTGATGCGTGACTCGAAGACATGCGCGGCGTGCTCATTCCACCAACATTGCCGGTGCCAGCTTTGCCTTCCCAAACGGCACCGAGAACGCGCGGCACCACACCCAGACCTCGTCGTACGCCGCGAGATCGGCACTTGTGGGGAGCTCGTAGTTCTGGCTCCCTTCGTTCCCCTTGAGGGCAGCAAGCCGCACATTGGGATCGTACCGTCCTTCGCGTCCGAGGTAGACGAAGAGATCGGGTCCGTTCGTCACACGAAAATCGGACTCAAAGCGGACGTACCGTTTCCCTGAAATCTCAATCACCCGTGCCGTGCCCTGCGCGCGATGTCCCGCGAGACCCTCGAATGTTCCCTTGGTGAGTTCCACGGAACCAGAAACCGGTGGGAGAGGTGGCGCTGCGGGCGGAGGGGGCGTTGCTGCAGCACTCGGCGCAGCAGGGACGGCGGCAGCCGGCGTCGGTGACGCGGTATCGAGGGGAGCGATCGGCGGGAGCTCCTCCGCAACTCGCCGCGTGGTAAACAGTGGTGAGACGAGCCAGTACGAAATGACAACTCCGCCAACGGCAACGATCGCGAATATGGTTCGGCGTGCAGTCGTCATACGAGTTGGGCGTATCTCACACATCGCATCTCGTGGTCGTTCACCATACCGACCGCCTGCATGAACGCGTAGCAGATGGTGGAGCCGACAAACGTGAACCCGCGTTTGCGTAAGTCGTTGCTCATCGCGTCGGACTCCTTTGTCGTTACCGGGATGTTCTTCATCGCTTTGATCTTGTGATTGATCGGTTTTCCGCCGACGAACTGCCAGATGTAGGTATCGAACGAGCCATATTCCTTCTGGAGCCCCAACCATGCTTTCGCGTTCTGAATCGTGGCTGCGATCTTCAGGCGATTGCGAATGATGCCGGGATTGGCGAGGAGCCGCTTGGTATCTTTGGCTCCATAACGGACAATCTTCCGTGCATCAAAACCGCTGAATGCCTTGCGATAGTGTTCCCGTTTGTTGAGGACGGTTTGCCAGCTGAGCCCCGCCTGCGCACCTTCCAGGATGAGGAACTCGAAGAGCGTGCGGTCGTCATGGACCGGTACGCCCCACTCCTCGTCGTGGTACGCGAGCATGAGCTCATTGCTCGCCGGCCAACTGCAACGACGCGTCCCAGCTCGATACGCACCGCTACGCATACACCCGCTACGGTGCCTCTGCACGAATCATCGTCACGACTTCGCTGATGGACTTCCGAACGCGAGGCCGTTGCTCCTTCTGCTGCGCGACGGGATCAAGATTTCCATCACCGCCTTCGTACCCGATGGCCACCATCACAACAGGAGTTTCCTGATCCTTGATGCCAAAGGCGCGTCGGAATGCCGCCTCACTGAACCCGGCCATCTGGTGCGCGCGCAGTCCTTGATGTTCTGCCTCGACCACGAGGCACATGACGGAAAGCGCAACGTCGTACATTCCATATTCCCGCGATTCCACCGTGTTGACAATGGACGCATCACGTACCACTCCGAGGATCAACGGTGCCGCGAGCGCCCAGTGATTGCCGGGGCTCAACACCTCGGCGATCCTCTCCCGCGCACTTCCCATGCACGCGTAGTAGTGCCACTCCTGTGCATTCCTGCTCGACGGTGCCCATGTCGCCGCCGCCCACAACGCGTCAAGCTTCTCCTGCTCGATCGCTGTTGGGAGAAACGTCCGAACGGACTTCCGCTGGTTCAGTTCACGGAGAATGGGTTGGTCGGTATTCATGTGTTCACGGATCGGATCGTACAAAAATCCGGTGGGGGAGGGATTCCTCGCCAAAGGCGAGTGTGCCTCTGGCGCAGAACCCAAAACGGTGGGGGAGGGATTCGAACCCTCGAGACCCTTGCGGGTCTACGTCCTTTCCAGGGACGCCGAATCAACCGCTCTCGCACCCCACCTCACGCATGATTCCGCCACCACCGTAGCACGGTGGTGGCGCGATCGTCACGGACTCGTTTATTCGATCGCCTCGAGGTCTTCAATTGCCGCGTCGAGGTCGTCGGTGAGGGGTTCGACCGGCGTGGGCGGAGTTACTGCGTTCACGACCGGCGGTGGTGGTACCGCAGCCGGCATGTTGACGTGCGGTGCCGAGCGGCAACCGACGCCGAGGAGTGATACTGCAATCGCCGCGGTACTCAACATTGCTATTGTGCTTCGCTGCATACTCCCCCCTCGCTCCCCCTCTGAGAGAGGGGGAGAGAATACTTTTCAGTAGGACGAACCAACGCCTTCAGTGCGCGCACGGGTCTTCACCTGCTCTGGAAGTGCGGCGACGAAGGTGCGCCATTCGGATTGGACACGACGGATGATGGCGATGCGTTCCGCTTTCGAACGCGCCGCATTGAAATCAATTTTCCCTTGCTCCGCAGCGACGACGAATTTCACGACGAGATCCATCGGCGCGCCGAGTTCCTTGAGCCCCTCCGCGCGCTCTTCGAGATCGTAAAAACGGAAGGTGATGTAGGGATATAGGTGATCGCGTCGGTACTGGGCCTCGCACCGCTCCGTGTACTCGAGGCTCTCCGAACCACACGGCGGCGCAAGTTGGTTTGGAAGATAGCTTCGCAAATCAGGAATACCAAGTACTCCACGCACGCATGCGAGACGCTCCGCACCGATGGGTTTCGCCCAGCACGGCCGGAGCTTCTGATATCGTGTCACGCAAGTCTCTACACCCTTTACGTCTTCTGCGCCCTCTCGCAATGCACGACATTCCTCTGGAAGATACTGCACTTGGAGCTCGCGCTCGAGCGTTTCCTCATCGAGTCCGATGCGACAACGCACGCGCTCCTCGAGCGTCGAAAGATTCCCACAAATGAGCGATGGAACGGCTGCGGTCGCACTCAGCACTGGAACTGGGGCGATCGTCGGAGGCGGAGGTTGTGGCGGCCGAGCCGCCGGCCGCGGTGCGGGTGGTTTACTCGCCTTCGGTGGCATACAGGCCTCGCGCTCCGCAGGTTTCGGTACTGGCTGATCAGGGACTTCGCAATCGGTTCGCAGTGTGCACGTCCGCGTACGAACACCAGTCGATGCACATGCGGACCACGCGGTGCAGGTCCAGATGTCGTTCCCACAATCGAGACGACAGGCAACCTCGGTCGCCGGAGACGGCGTATCCGCGAGCGGACAGTCAGTAGATTTCGTGCAAATGCGTCGCTGACGACTGCCAACACAGGGACCCCACTGCCCGCAGGTCCACTCATCCGCGGTACATTCGGGCGTGCATGAACGCACCGCCGGCGGCGCTGGTGGCGTCTCCACGCTCGGACAGTCGAACGATTTCGTGCACGCGCGTGTCTGCTGCCCATTGAGTCCACAGGGACCCCACTCTCCGCAGGTCCACGTGTCCTGCGTACACGTCTCAATCACCGTGTTCCCCATCCCAGTCGGCGCTCCCCCACCCCCACCGCCACCGCCCGCCGCGAGGGCAACGATCGGCACAGCTGCTGCGAGTACAGCGGCCGTCGCGTGTACGATTATGGCTTGACGACGACCAGGGTTCATCTGCCTCCACGGTAGCACCGAGGCACACGAGTGCCTAGACCTCTTTCATCGGAGCACGTGCACGGAGCGTTGTCACCACATCCACCAAGGCGGTGACGACCGCCGTGACATGTTCGCGGGTCGTCGTGCGTCCGAACGTGAGACGGATACTCGATTGCTGGCACTCCGGTCCGACTCCAATTGCTTCGAGAACGTGGGACGCGCCTTGCTTCTCCGAACACGCAGACTTCGTACCAATGGCGAACCCACGTGCGTCGAGCATGAGGAGGACCGCGTTCGCATCAACGCCGCGCCCGAGACAGATGTTCACGTTGTTCGGGAGCCGATCCGTGGGATGGCCGTTCAGCGTCGCCGTGGGGATGTGTTGGAGGATATCGGTTATCGCGCGATCGCGGAGTTCACGGAGTCGCTCGGCCTCTTCGGCGCGATGACGCTCAGCGAGATCGAGCGCCGTTGCGAAACCCACGATACCAGGAATGTTCTCTGTCCCAGATCGTAGATCGAATTCCTGGGCCCCGCCGTAGATGAGTGGCCGCAGCGGCGTCCCCTTGCGGACGTACAGGATGCCGACCCCCTTCGGACCGTAGATCTTCGACCCATTGAGCGTCATGAGATCCACGCCGAGCACATCCGTTCGGCAATCGAGCGCTCCAGCAGCCTGGCAGGCGTCGCTGTGAAAAGCGATGCGTGTCATCCCTACGCCGGCACGTTCGACGTTCACCGCTCGGAGCAACGCGACGAGTTCAACGATCGGCTCGATGGTGCCGATCTCGTTGTTCGCGTACATGACGCTCACGAGCACCGTCTCCGGCCTGATGGCGGCTCGGAGCTGTGCGGGATCCACACGACCATCCCGATCAACCGGCAGGTACGTCACGGCAACTCCACGACGCTCAACCTCTCGACATGCTTCGAGTACCGCCTCGTGCTCGATCGCTGTCGTCACGACGTGGACCGCGTCGAGCGATCGTCCCGCACCGTACACGGCACCGAAGACTGCCGCGTTGTCTGACTCCGTCCCGCCGCCGCAAAACACCACTTCATCCGTACGACACCCAAGGACAGCGGCGACACGCTTTCGGGCACCATCGAGCGCCTCTCGCGCACTGCGACCGACTCCGTGGAGCGATGAGGGATTCCCGTACGACTCCAAGAAGAATGGCCGCATCGCGTCGAACACTACCGGATCCATCGGTGTCGTCGCGGCGTGGTCGAGGTAGGTCGTGGAGACGTTCATACCGCTCATCCGAATGTCCTCAGAGCACGTCTGCGTACGTTCTTGGCGTGAATCGTCGGATCTCAAGGTAGCACCGATCATTCCCCGCTGGGAGGAGGTAGACGTTGATGGTGATCTCGAGTTTTCCCTGGTACATCGCGTAGTACATCGGCACGAAGTTCCCGCGGCACATGTACATGCGCTCGTCGTAGATGTTCACGACTCGCCGGTACCTCATCGCCTCCTCATCGGCGAGCTTCTGGGCGAGAATGAACCGACAGAATGGGAGGCAGACGTTCCCCTGCACCTTCCCAACCACGTCGGCGAGTCCGGTGGTCTCCGGTCGGAGGCGAAACACGTCCTGCACTTGGAGGAACATCTTCTGCTTGTGGAACGTTTTCGATCGACGAATCGCACGGTTCCGGAGCTGGCTCTCGTAGAACAGCAGCAGCTCCTCCTCGTGGATCCCCGCGTCCTTCAGGAGGAGCTGGTACACCCTCGGGAGGCGGAAGAGCTGCTTCGCCTGTGTGCGGAGTGCTGGCGGATATGCGAAATCTCCAACGAGGAATGAGAGCGCGTGCCCTTCGGCAGCGGCGGGGACATCGCATGCCGACCGGTAGAGCCGTATCCCCAATTCAAACCCGAACGCCGTGATCGCGTCTGGTCCATTTGTAATATGGCCGTGCGCATCGACCTCGAGGAGGAAGTGACCGCAGTCAATCAGTGTTCGGGGGCCAAGGAACGGTGCGATTTGTTCGCACAACCACGCCAGTGCGCTCTCGCGCTCAGTGACCTTGAAGAGCCGCTGCTCGAGCATATCCGCGTGCCTCAGGAGACGGTTTTCGGACCCCGCCCTTCGAGGATCCCCCACACGAGCTCGAAGATCGCCCGTTGGGTATCAGCAATCTCGCGACTCTGGATGATGACCCCAAGGAGGTCTCGGTGCGAGATGATGAGCACCTTATCGTCGTAGATGTTGATCTCGTTGCTGATCGGAAACTGTTCCCGCGAGACGAGCTTCACCTCGCGGTGCTCGATCCGCGCGCGCTCCTTGAAACGCTCACCAATGCGACCCTTCACGAAGATGCCGCGGACGAAGATGCTTCGCTCGTTCTTGTGTCGGATGTACTGAGGGTAGTAATCGCCAAGGACCTGCCAGGCGAGGTCGATATCCGCCCACGCAAGGATCGTCTTGTTCGGCATGCGGAGGGTATCGTCCATCGCCTCCACGATTCCCTCGTACCCTTCGTAGTACCGAACGCGCGGCTTCCCCTCCCCCGTCGATGGGATGAGGAGGCGCAACTCGGCGATGAGGTTTCGGAGTCGCTGGAGTCGCTCCGATTCCTCCTCGAGGAGCAACTTGGGATCACGGGCGGCGTACAGGCGCAACCCACCTCTCACCCGTTGGACGCAGAATCGCCGTTGGACGAGTTTTGGGAGAATCGTTTCGATGCGAGACGTGGAAATGCGCGATCGCTTCGCGATCACCGAGAGCCGTGATTCCCCAAGCTCGAGCGCAGCGAGGTACACGCGCGCCTCCTCCGGTGTGCAGTTGAGCACTTCGAGTTCCTTGACGTAGCGCATACAATGGTACGATGGGGACACGTGGACAACTCCACGACGTCCGTAGATCCGTAGAGACAAATTCACCGTGCCGGCGCCGGACACGCTGCTACCGGTGTTCGTTTGCGATACACGTAGTCTAACACCGCTGCCGCAATGAGTCCTGCGCCGGAGCCGTAGATGAGCCACTGGTTGAGGACGAAATTCCGTCCAGCGATCATCCCCATCGCAGCAACCACCGCGAGGACGAACGCTGAGCTCCGTCGGTGGACGAGCGAGGACGCGTGGAGCGCGATGAGCGCGAGGCCGAGGAGCGTGAGCGTGATCGCGCGGCTCACGATGAAGTTCGCAAGGAACCCAAGGCCGATCGTCGCGAGGAACGCCCCGAGCGCCGGGATGCACGCCGGGCAAAGAACACCGAAGGCCCCACCGGCGGTCGTGAGGATGGAACTGAGTTTACGCATACTACTTTTAGAATTTCGAACATTAGAATTTCTTTGGAATTTTGGTGCTTGGTTCTTGGTGATTCCAGCCGACTCATCCTTCCACGATGAGTCGGCCGGCACCCATCCCCATTGCGCAGGAGAACTTGAATGTGCCCGCGCGCTGCGGCGTGAAGGCGACCTTGTTGCTCCTCGGCGTGAATTGACCCCACACGTTGAGCTCAGGGATGACGAACGAGGCGAAACATCCGCGCAGCTTGTCGGTGTCGCCGGTGATCTCAACCGGGATGCCCTGCTTCACACGGATGGTATCCGGCGAATAGTTGAAGTTCCCGAATGAGAGCGCGACGCGCTGGATGTTGTCGCCACCGACCGTCGCGCTCGCTGCGGCCGCGCTCGGCGCGATCGCCGGGGTGAACCCACCAGCGGCAAGTTTCTGCCCTGCGCGGATGAGCGACGCGATGAGGAGGAGCGCCATGAGCCCACCTCCAAGTATCGTGATGGGTCGCTGCATATCAGAAGCCGAGGAAGAGCACGGACTTCGGCCCGAACACCATCACCCCGACCGTGAGTGCGGTGACGAGGAAACACGCGACCGTGAACGGCAGGAACCCCAAACGGCTGTTGAACGCAACCTCCACCCCCTGCTTCTCGCGGTACTCCTTGTGTACGAGATACGAGAGACCAGACAGGATAATGAGTGACACGAGGAGGAGGAACGGCGTGAACCACGTGAGACGATCGTTGAGGAGCATCACCGCGGTCATCGCGCCCATGACGCCGGACATGAGTCCGGCCATCAAGCCCTCCATCCGCGACATCATCGCGCAGCAGTCGCCCACGTACCACCCGAGCGCGCAGCCAACGAGCACACCGAACACGGAGCCGGTGAACATCCCGTTTGTTGCACCGACGAGGTAACCGCCGAGAAATCCGGCGATCATCCCGAACGTCATCCCAACCATCATCGCAACCATCTCGCCGAGGTCGCGGCGCACGACTTTGAGGTGCCACGTCGCGCCGGCAATCGCAGCCACCGCCGCGATGAGGTACGGCAGGTGCGGACCGATGCGCTTCGCGAATCCCGGGAGGTCCACGAGGAACCCCCAGTACGCGAGGTACGCGAGGACACCGACGATTGCCGCTGCGCCGAGCGTGAACCACCCCGCACGGCGCTCTGCCGGAAAGTGATCCGCATCACGCCAGCAGCACGCGAGGAAGGTGCCGTACCCGGGCACCGACGCGCAGAGCGTACAGTCTTTAGAGTCGTTGGGCATATCGAATGTAGTATATCAAATCCGCACACGCTTCAACCGCAACGAGTTCAATACCACCGAAACTGATGAGAACGCCATGGCAGCGGCGGCGAGCATGGGGTTCAGGAGCGTGCCGGTGAATGGGTAGAGGATGCCGGCAGCGACCGGAATGAGGACGACGTTGTAGCCGAATGCCCAGAAGAGGTTCTGGATGATGACGCGGAGCGTGATGCGCGAGAGACGGATCGCTTCTAGAATTGCACGGAGATCGCCACGCATGAGCGTCACTCCCGCGGATTCCATCGCGACGTCGGTGCCGGTGCCCATGGCGATCCCGACATCCGCTGCCGCGAGCGCTGGCGCGTCGTTGATCCCATCGCCCACCATACAGACGCGCTTTCCCCCAACCTTCAGCTCCGCGATTCTCGCCGCTTTCTCCTCTGGCTTCACCTCCGCGAGCACGCGATCAAGGCTAATCTGCTTCGCGATCGCCTCCGCGGTCACGCGGTGATCGCCGGTGACCATCGCGACCTCAAGGCCAGCGCGGTGCAACTCATGAATCGCTTCCTGCGTCGTCGGTTTCAGCGTATCCGCGACCGCAATGATGCCGACCACCTTCCCGTCGAGGCCGACGTAGAGCGGGGTCTTTCCCTGCACCGCAAGTCCCTGCGCCTGCGTGGAGAGCGGTGTGACATCCATGCGCTCGCGCGCCATGAGCGCGGCGTTACCGAGCAGGACCACCTTACCGCTCACGCGCCCCTTGAGTCCGTGGCCGGCTATCTCCTCAAACTGTGAAGTGTCCAAAGTCGAGCTTTGGACATGCTGAACGATCGCCTGCGAAAGCGGGTGCGTCGAGCGTGAGGCGAGCGCGGAGACGAGCGAAAGCCACTCCACCTCTCCCCCCGTCGCGGGGATGGGGAGAGCCGTTTGGATATCAGTCACCGCGGGCTTCCCCTGCGTGAGCGTGCCGGTTTTGTCGAGGACGATCGTGCGCACCTTGTGGAGGAGCTCGAGCGCCTCGGCGTCGCGGATGAGGATGCCCCGCTCTGCGCCGCGACCGACGCCGACCATGATCGCGGTCGGCGTCGCGAGGCCCATGGCGCACGGGCATGCGATGATGAGCACCGCAACGGTGTTGAGCATGGCGAACGTCAGTGACGGCTCCGGCCCCCAGACGTACCATGCAACGAACGTCAGTACGGCAATGCCAAACACAATCGGAACAAAAACACCGGACACACGATCTGCGAGCCGCTGGATCGGCGCCTTCGACCCCTGCGCTTCTTGAACGAGCCGGATGATCTGCTGGAGCACGGTGTCCTTCCCAACTTTCGTCGCGCGCATGACAAATGAGCCCGATCGGTTGATGGTCGCGCCAACAACGCTCGCACCCGTTGCTTTCTCCACGGGCATGGACTCGCCGGTTACCATAGACTCGTCCACGCTCCCCTGCCCCTTGATGATTGCACCATCCGTCGGAATCTTCTCGCCGGTGCGCACGATAATTTCGTCACCAATGCGCACATCCTCGATGGGAACATCCGTTTCCAGAAAAAGGGTCCCGGACCCTTTTTCTGGACGGCGCACGCGGGCGGTGCGGACCTGCAGCCCCATGAGTTTCCGGATTGCTTCGCCCGTCCCCGCTCGCGCTCGCGCCTCGAGGTATCGCCCGAGGAGGATGAGCGTGATGATGACCGCCGCGGTGTCGTAGTAGAGGTCGGGCATGAGCCCGCCGCGCTCGAACACGCGCGGCGCGAACGTCGCGACCGTTGAATACGCAAACGCCGCGAGCGTCCCCACCGCGACGAGCGTGTTCATGTCCGCACTCCGGTACCGAACGAGGAGCCAGAGCCCCGAGTAGAACTGACTACCCACCCAGAACTGCACTGGAATCGTGAGGAAAAACAGGACGAGCGGCTGGCTCAGCACTTCCGCCACCGCATCAAGTCCTACCACGCGCAGAAACTGCGGAAACGCGCCGAGCATGATCACGATCGAAAGCGCAATACCAACCCAGAGCTTCCGGCTCAGTTGCCGAAGCTCCGCCGCCTTACGCTGCTCCCTCATCATCCCCGCATGGTCGTGGGCGGGCATATTGTTTCACCCAATCGGCTCCAACTTGTACCCCCCAACTTTTGCAACCGCTGCGACAAGCGTCTCCAATGGCACCTCGCCATCCACGCTCGCGGTCTCCGTCGCGAAGTTCACGTCCGCGCGCGTCACGCCCGGCACTCCCCGGAGCGCCTTCTCAATCTTCACGACGCACGATGCGCAATGAATCCCGGTGACTTGGTAGGTGGTCATACGCGTGTACAACTTGTTTCAAAACTCCCGAAGCAAAAAAGGACGAATACGAAATTCAAAACTGCATGCGCTGCGGACGCGAGCCAGAGGTTTGGAAGGCGGAGCCAAAGCGCGGTGAACACGAAGCCGCCGAGGAACGAGAGCGGGAGGACGACCGCGGGCTCCGGGAAGATCGTGTGCAAGAACGCGAACAACGACGCGTTCGCCACGATGATCGCCGATGGTGATGCGGTGAGGCGCTGGAGGAGCACCGTGAGGAGCCCGCGGTAGAAGAACTCCTGCGCCGCGCTCACCGGGATGAGTATCCCGTACCGGAAATGCGGGACCAGCCACCAGGACGTCCGCGGGACGCGCCCGATCGATACCGCAACGACCACAATCACGACCGCACCGAGGAGCGCGAACGCCGTGTAGGGCAGCACAGCGGCACGCGCGTTGCCCCCACGGAACCCGAGGTCACGGAGCGACGCACCAGTCCAGCGAGCGACGCCGAGCGCGAGGAGTCCCGCGAGGGCATACCACCACCGACGCTGATCGACGGGGATGACCCCACCGATGACGAACGCGAACGGAAGCACGAAGCAGCTGAGGATCGCGAGTGCAACGGTCCAGCGCCGCATACATCACCCCTGACGCTCCTGCGCGAACCGACGGAGCGCGCGGAGCTGGATGGGTTCGAGGTGGATGCGCGGGCGCCGGGTGCGGATCCGCGCGACCGCCTGCGCAACCGTGAGCCCTTCCGATGCGATGAGGTACGCGGCGACGAGGGTCGGCGCGCGGCCGTGGCCGTTCTTGCAGTGGATGTAGATGCGCTGGCCAGTAGCGACGAGCGCCGCGAGCGCGTGGATACCGACGCGGAGCTGCACCGGAGTCGGCGCATGGTGATCTCGGACCGGGAGCCACAGGAAGCACGTTGTTCCGTACGCCGCGTCGAGCTGCTCGGCCTCGAGCGAGACGTCCGCCGTGATCCCGAGGCGTCGGAGCGCATGGCTGAAATGCGTCGTGCAGCACCGGTTCGTCCCGATCCAGATGCGCGTCGTAATGTGCGAGTACTCGAACTTCGGCTGCCCGCGTTCGTGGACGTTCAACTGACGTCGCATACGGTGTGTGCAATCCGTACCTCACGGCTCATGGCTCATGGCTCCTCATGTCTCTCAGTGCCCCACCGGGCACTTTCGATCCCCGTAGTCGCAGAACACGCAGCATCCCTTCGTCGCCTGCACGGTCTTCCCGCACGAGCTGCAGACGTAGAATGGGACACACTTCCCGCTCGGGATCTCCGCCTGCTGTTTTGCTCCGCAGTGTGGACACGTGAGCGTACCGATCAGCGGCTGCGTGGATGGAATGGCGTCGACGTGAGGCATACTCGTGATAGGTTACGATTCGAGGACGGCGCGGAGCGCAGCGCGGAGCGTCGCGCTCGACGTGATGGTGCGATCCGCGAACCGGATGATGCCGTTGCGATCAATGACGTACGTGATCTCAAAGCGATTGAGCTCGTACGCACGGAGGAGCTCGGGGACGCCGGGCGCCTGCGCCTGCGCGTAGAACCACGGGGTGTCGAGGTTCACGCGGAACGCTTCAATGGCGAGGATGTCATCGCTCGGGTCAATGCTCACGGTGAGGAACTCCGCGCGATCGCGAACCTCACGGTACACCGGCGCGAACTGCTCTGCCTCGTAGATGCACGTCGAACACCACGTCGCGATGGATGTGATGACCAACGGCTTCCTCCCGATGAAATCGCTCAGGCGGATCGTCTGGCCGCCCACCGCTCGGATCGTGAAGTCCGGCGCACGGTTCCCGACGCGCGTGCCGACTAGTGCGCTCGCGGGATCAACGGCTGGTCGGGCGCTCCGCTGTTGCGCCGCGAACGCCCACCACGCGTATGCCCCTGCGCCGATAACAACCATTGCGATGATGGCTTTCCGCATGCGTCACGCGCACGCGCACGCGCTGACCACACGCTTCGCTGCGAAGTGAAGCGAGCAGAGCATGAGCGCAAGCGCGAGGAGTATCGCCCACATCTGATTCGCGATGATGAACAGGATCGCGCCGGTCCCGAGGAACCCGAAGAGCGCGGCGACACACCACGAGCACGCGGCGGTTGCGAAGACCGCACCGAGCACACCGGCGTACCCACCCGCCGCGCCCCCGCAAGCGGCTCTGATCCTCGCCCCCGCGCCCTTTGTCTGCGCGAAGAGGTACGCGTGCATCGTGAGGACGAGCGCGATGACCGGCGCGAGGATGATCGTGAGGGCGTAGTCCCGCGGGCGCAGGAGCGACAACTGGAACGCAATGCTATTCCCCGGCACGAGCCACACCGGGAGGAAGAAGAGCAGGAGGAGCATTGCGGGGACGAGGAGCGCGAAGAGCACCGCGCACCAGCGTTGACGGAGCACCACCGCCGTCGCATCGCGGATGTACCGAACCTCGGACGTTGCCATAGGTCATTCACGACTTCGCACGACGGACGCACACTCGCGCGCAGAACGCATGGACGTGCCGGTCCACGAGCGTGAGGAGTGGGCCAACGGTACGCACGTTCAGCGCGTATACGCGTTCTCGACCATTGCGCCGCGCCGTGAGGAACCCGCACCGCTCGAGCCGGCGGAGGTTGTGCGAGCAGCGGCTCTGTTCCATGCGAAGCGCTCGGCAGATCGCGTGCGCGGGCTGCGGTCCGCGCCGCCGTAGGAGCTGCACGATCCCCCACCGCACGGAGTTCCCGAGCGTCTGGAAGAAAAACTGAGCGGGGCGGTCGTGCGGTTCCGCGTGGCGCATGGTCGGCACAAAAGTATGAAATTTCCTTCATACATTATGGTACGCGGGAAACTCGGGGTCGGCAACCGCTCCCTGTGGACAATGGCGCCTCGATCCAGCGTTACTCGTACCGAATTTCAACGCGAGCGCCATCCTGCGGAACGTACCGATCGAAGTCCGTCCGCTCCTTTCCGTCCACGATGAGCTTCAATGCAGCGGGCGTGTTCTTCTCCTCACACCGATCGCCCACCTTCCATGTTCGATCCTGTCCCGGATACCGGAGCTCGTCCTTCGTGAATTTCCCGCCGTGCGTGCGGAAGAAGAGCCCGAGGTTCGCGTTCTGGTACGCGGTTGCCGACGATTTCGGGTGGGCGTGGATGCGGCCGTCGCCGTGCGTGTGTACGTCACCGTGGAGCGCCGGAATGTCCGGTTGCTCCTCCCCGCAGATGAACACGGAGTAGTCCGCGTGCCAGTGGTCACCGACGCGCGGGAGTGTGAGGTCCGGTGCCGCCTTTGCGCCGTACCCCTTCGACACCGAGTACTGGCCGAGCGCATAGATGCCACCGCCGAGGAGGACGATGATACCAATGACGTACACGCGAGCGGGGATGTGCTTCATACGATTGTGGGGTCATGGACGAATGCGGTGCGCGCGGTGAGCTCACGCTCCTCGAGACGAATGACGAACGGCGTGAGGGCGAGGAGCCAGACCGTGAGTGCCGCGAG
>CAZPCZ010000011.1:0-25271 GCA_964585225.1 uncultured Gammaproteobacteria bacterium | reverse complement strand
GATGTACCAGATCCAAGGGCTCCTCACGCAGCAGCCGCCGGTGCCCGGGGCGCCGCCGCAGCCGCTCGACCTCCTCAGGATCCTCGGGGGCTTCTTCCTCGCAATGATCCTCCTCATCATCGCGATCACGATCACGCTCATCATGGCGGTCATCTTCGCATTCCGCATCGTCATGCTCTGGGCGCTCGTCGTGCTCTCGCCGCTCCCATGGCTCCTTCGCGTCATCCCTGCCGGGAAGAAGTACGCGGACAAGTGGTGGACGATGTTCGGTGAATACCTCACGATCGGGCCGGTCCTCGCGTTCTTCCTGTGGCTCGCGCTCGTGAGCGTCGGAACCGGAACGGTTGGGAGCGATATTCGCAGCGGGGCAGTCGGTGGGTCGCAGGCGGATGCGGACGGGCTCGCTGGCGTGGCCGGTCCAACGCAGGCCGCAACGCCGGACGCGCTCATGTCGTTCGTCATCGCGATCTGCATGCTCATCGCCGGGATGAAGATCGCCGGGGAGATGGGGGTGATGGGCGCCGGCGCGATGAAGGGGGCCGCGGACAAGATGGGCTCGATCGCGAAGGGCGCCGCGAAGAAGTTTACGGGGTACCGGTACGTGAGCGAGCGGGTGTCCGGGGCGATGGCCATGCATGAAGCGGCTCGGAAGGAGAAGGTGCAGGCGGGCGCGGCGAAGCTCTACGGGGCGTACGGGGCGACGATCGCGGCACCGGGAAAAGGGATTGATGCGCTGAAGAACAAACTCGGTGTTACCGGAAAGTTCTCTCCGTTGCAGGCACGCGCGAAGAAGGCGCGGGAGGAAGCGGCGGGGCTTCGGCAAAAAGGGGATCTCGATGGGGCAAGAAAGGCCGAAGCTCGGGCGCGGAGATGGGAGCGCGGAAGTGCCGCGGCTGGCTACGCGTGGAAAGCTGGTATGGTTGCGGCTGCACCGGTAACTGGAGGAGCATCGCTCCTCGGGCTCGCGCCGGCGGCGATCCGGCAGATGCAAAAGGGTGGTGCCGCCGCGCAGGCGGCCGGGAAGGACTACAAGTACAAAGAGGTCTCGAAGGCGCTCGACGCCATGAAGGATCAGGAGAAGGATGAGGTGCTCGCGACGATGCAAGGCAAGAAGCCGGGTGCCACGAGCCACGAACGGGCAGCCGCGTTCCTTCGTGCGACGAAGGAGGGGTGGGTGGAATCGAACGAGGTCGCGGGCGGCGAAGATTTCCTGCAGTCCCTTGGCGCCGATCAGAAGACGGTCAGCACGTTCAAGTCATACGCAGAGCAGAAATACCCAGGGACCATGGTGTCGGGCGATGAACGGCGAAAGCGCATTGAGGCGGGAACCATGCCGACCAAGGACCTCCATCCGGAGGAGCTCAGTAAGGATGGCGGGTCACTCGCGGCAGATTTCGTGCACTTCGGGACCGCGGCACAGCGGAAGGACCTGGGGCAGTCAAAGGCGCTCAAGGCGGCGTACCAAGCAGGGCTGCAAGCCGCTGCAGCAAAGGAAGCAGACCCCGAGAAAAAGCAGAAGCTACAGGCCGAGCTCATGCGGCTCGGGAAGGGACCAAAGGATGCGGCGGGCAATGAGCCCTCTGCGCTCGCGTATTCCGGATTGGGCGCTGATCTCGCAGCGCTCGGGAAGGCGCTCCAGGGGCCGCTCTCATCAGAAATACTTGCGAACATCGACGAGAAGGACCTCGCGGATCCTGCAATGCTCGATGCGATCGCGCAGAATGTGAACGCCGCTCGGTTGAACGCGGCGGTCGGTCAGGCGAAGAAGCCGGACGCAGACCCGCAAGCACAGGTGAACCTCGCGGCGCTCCAGGCAGCGCTCCGGAAGACGCCACGCGCGCAGGCGCAGGAGAAATCCCACGCGAAGGTTCGTGGAGCGGAATCGAATCTCTCGACGCTGCGGAGAGCATTCGATAATGTGTCCGCGGCCGCCGCGCGCGGGGATGCGGCTGCGCAGGCGCGGCTCGGACAAGCGGAAGCGGCTTGGCGGCAAGCGCAGAAGGATATCGAGGCCGCCGTGACGTCCTACGAGCAGGAGATGGATGCCGCAGGAATTGGTCAACGTGAGCGGGACCTCTACGAGGCAATGAAGAAACCGAAAGCGAAGAAGTAGCGGATGACCTATGCCGGAGGCGAAAACCCCGCAATTCCCATCGGCCGTCCTCGACCACGTGTACGGCGAAGCGCTCGAGGAGTGGTACCGGAAGTTCACCGAGGAGCAGCGCTTGCTCAGCATTGAACGTGATGCCGTTGATGAGGCCGCGTGGAAGGTGTACACGCGCGAGTCAACGCTCGACGCGTTCCTCAAGGACCTCGAGGAGACATTCGGCGCCACCGCACGCGCGAACGCGATCGCCATCGAGATCCTCGGCAACGATTTCCTGAAGATCGAGGGGTATCTCGGCGTGAACATCCCGGCGTACATCAAGGCGCTCGGCGGTGATCCGTCGCGGTTCGTGAAAGAGATTCCGGTCGTGGACGTGGTGCGCGGGGTGATGGCCGGGATCGGTGTCGCGCCATCGGATCCGGTGATCGTGAAGCGCATCGAGCACGCGGTGACCGTGTTCCTGACCGGCGTGCGCGATGCGCTCGAGACGAAGGACGTCCTCACGAGAGGAACGAAGGTCGGCGGCGTCGGGCTCGATGCAGCGACCGCAGACCGCATCGTGCAGGCGCTCGGGCAGCAGCTCAAGGAGCTCCAGGAAGCCGGCGTCCTCATCCGGAAGGAGACCGTGAAACCGCCGGAGACCTCGACGTTCCACCTCGTGAAGCCAGGGAAGAGCAGCGTCATGCAGCCGGAAGACGAGGCGGAGATCGAACAGATCCGACGGAAGGTTGTGCCCGGCGATGTCGTCGGCGACCGAATTCGAGCGGCGGTTGACCGCGTCATTCAGCGAACCGGCGCGAAGTTCAAGAGCGAGGACGCGTCGCGGCGGTTCCGGACGGCGGTGGAGTCGCGGATGCGTGACATCCGTGACCACCAGGAGACGCTCGACCTCCTCACGCGACCGTCGGCTGCCGGGGGGTTTGGGATCCCGAAGGAGCAAGTGGAAAAGGTACTGCGTGTGGTGGAAGAGGAGGTTCGAACGTTGCATGCGAAGGCGGTCCCCCGGGGAGGGGACCAGCTTCCCCCTCTTAGGGTAAGAGGGGGCGAGGGGGAGTTACCGTCTGATCGTAACCCCTCCCCACCTCCCCTTACCCTAAGGGGAGGAGCGTCACCGCCTCAGGTCTCAGGTCTCAAATCTCAGGTCTCGGGTCGCCCGAAGATGCAGGACATTCGTCCGGTCGCGCCGCGGCTCGTCGGGCCCATTGAGGAGCTCCAACAGCTCACGCTCCAGGATTTCCGGAAGATTGCGAAGGCACCGGCCGAAGCAGCTCAGCGCATCGTGGAGAAGCTCGCGCTCCTCGAAAAGGATTCCTTCACGAAGCGTGCCGAGGGGGTGAAGGCGCTCCGCGGGAGCCCACTCATGGTGGTGTACGCGGAGGTATTAGGCGCAGCGCTCATGGCAAAGCGAAAGGCAGAGGAGGAGGTGAAAGAACGCCTCGTGAAGGACAAGTCTGCGCTCACATGGGAGGAACTCCAGGCATTGCGGGACCTCAATGCACAGCTTCGTTTTTGAGGAGCCGTGGTATCCTAGAGAACACGTATGCAATACATGGTTCCTCAGTTTATAGACGTGGAGGATAAAATTTTTGGCCCCATTACTACGCGGCAGTTCATCATCATCCTCGCCGGCGGCACGCTCGAGTTCGTGCTCTTCAAGCTCATGACGTTCTGGACCTTCGCGTTCGTCGGGCTCCTCCTCCTCGCGGTGACGGGGACGCTCGCGTTCATGCGCGTGAACGGCCAGCCGTTCCACTTCTTCCTCTTGAACCTCGTGCAGACGCTCCGGCGCCCGCGGCTGAAGGCGTGGGATAAATCACTCACCGACGGCGAGGTTCGCGAGTTCGTCCGGCAAGCGCCGGAGAAGCCGCCGTCACCGCCACCGCGCAAGGAGGCGCCAACCGCCACGAGGCTCCAGGAGGTCTCGCTCATCCTGAACACCGGGGGAGTATACAGACCTGAGGTCTAAGTCTTGAGGTCTGAGCAATGGGTATGGCATCGTACCGTGACCTCATGGTCTGGCAGAGGGCGCACGAGAATCTTCTGGACATCCTCCACCTCGTTGATGATTTCCCGAACACTCGTGTTGCATGGGAGATTGAGCGGCAGCTCGTACGCTCCGCAGGATCGATCGGCGCGAATATTGCTGAGGGGCAAGGACGCCATCGGTTCGGCCGTCGTATGAATGATCGGCAAAACTTTTTCGAGATCGCATATGGGTCGGCAACGGAGACGGATAACTGGCTACAGGTCATTGCCGATGTGGGTTGGGTTGATCGAGATCGGATCCGGGTTCTCCAAGCACGGAATGAGGAGGTGATGCGCATGTTGTACGTTTTCGTTGTGAGGTCGGGCGCGGAGCGTGACGCTCCTGCTCAGACCTCAGACCTCAAGGCTCACGCCTGAACTGATATGGCGAAAGAGAAGATGGGCGGCACCCCTGCGAAGAAGCCGGTCGCGCCGGCGACGCAGCGGTACCTCGACATTGCGGAGATTCGCGAGGATGTCGTCATCATGAAGGACGGCACGCTCCGTGCGGTGCTCGCGGTGTCGAGCATCAACTTTGCGTTGAAATCTGATGAGGAGCAGCAGGCGGTCATCGCGCAGTACGTCCAATTCCTCAATACCCTCGAGTACCCGCTCCAGATCGTCATCCAATCCCGCAAGCTCGACATCGAGCCGTACCTCGTGAAGCTCCAGGAGTTCGAGAAGCAGCAGACCAACGAGCTCCTGAAGGCGCAGATGGCGGACTACCGGAACTTTGTCGCGGAGCTCGTGAGCCTCGGGGACATCATGACGAAAACGTTCTACGTCGTCGTGCCGTACAGCCCGCTCTCCGACAAGCGGAAGGGATTCTTTGATCGGCTCGGGGAGGCGTTCTCGCCCGCGAAGCTCGTGAGACTGCGGACCGGCGCATTCGCGGAACGCCGACAAGCCCTCATGGCGAGGGCCGAGCACATCATGGGTTCGCTCCAGTCCATCGGGCTGAAGAGCGCGATGCTCGACACCCAAGCGCTCATCGAGCTCTTCTACCGGATGTACAACCCCGAGACCTCCAAGGGCGAGAAGATGCCGGAGGTGGGGAAGCTCCAAGTGGAGGCGTGAGCATTGAGCCATGAGGCATGAGGATTGACGATCGATCGTGCTCATGGCTCATAGCTCACGGCTCAGATCTCCGATCGTATGGCCATTGACCCACGCCAACTCGGGAAGACGATCGCGCCGACTCCTGCGGCGCCTGCGGCGATGACCGCGGAGCGCAAGGCAGCGGCGGAGGAGCGCATCGTGCTCGAAGAGGAGCGCATCTATCGTCGTGGGACGGTGTCCGTGCGCGACCTCATCGCGCCGGCATCGTTCCAGGTGACGCCGGACTTCGTGCGACTCGGCGGTACGTACGTCCGGTCGCTCTTCATCATCAACTACCCGCGGTACATCAACGTCGGTTGGTTCGCGCCGGTCATTAACATGAATCGGGTCCTCGACGTCTCGATGTACTTCTACCCCGTGAAGACCGCGATCATCCTGAAGCAGCTCAAGAAGAAGGTCGGCGCGCTCGAGGCGCAGATCCTCTCGGACCAAGAGAAGGGAGCTCCGCGCGATCCCATCCGCGAGACCGCGCTCCGCGACATCGAGGGACTCCGCGACAGCCTCTCGCAGGGGACGGAAAAGTTCTTCCAATACGCGCTCTACGTCACCGTCTACGCGGCGTCGAAGGAGGAGCTCGATAAAGTCTCCGACGACGTCGAGCAGCTCTTCGGGAACAAGCTCGTCCTCTCGAAGCGCGTGTACTACCAGGCCGAGCAGGGGTTCAACTCGACGATGCCGCTGAACAACGACGAGCTCATGATTCCGTTCAACATGAACTCGTCTCCGTGCGCGTCGTCGTTCCCGTTCATCTCCTCCGAGCTCACGTCGAACGACGGGATCCTCTACGGGATCAACCGGCACAACAATTCGCTCATCCTCTTCGACCGTTTCTCGCTCCAGAACGCGAACATGGTCGTCTTCGCGACCTCGGGCGCCGGGAAGAGCGTGACCGGAGACACCGAGGTGCTCGTGCGCGATCGTCGGGGACACGTGCGGCTCACACCGATCGGGCCACTCGTGGAATCGTTCGGCCGAGCGCGAGGATTCGAGCCGATTGATGAGGAACTTGAAGGTGTGGAGCGTCCAGGTATCGACGTCTACGCGTTCGATCGACAGCTTCGCGGGCGGTGGAGTCCGGTGTCGGTTGCAGCGCGGAAGGTTGCTCCGGATGCGGTGTACGAATTCCGTACACAAAGCGGCCGTCGCATGCGGGTCACCGGCGACCACAACATGCTCGTGCTCCGGCGCGGTCAGGTGGTCGCGGCGAAGAGCGCGGACGTCATGGTCGGAGAGCGCATCCCGGTTCCGAGCATGCTGCCGGAACCTGCGCAACCGACGACGAGGCTCGACCTCCTCGATCTCCTTGCTCGTGCGGAGCGGGTGTACGTCGATGGCGGACAGCGATGGGTTGCGGAACACCTCTCGGAGTTGCGGCAGCAAGTGATCGATGTCCGTTTCGATCGGTACCTCCTCCACTACAGCCGCGAGCGGCCGATGCCGATGCAGTACTTCGCGCAGGTCGTCCGTGCGCTCGGCGGCGTGGTTCCCACATCAGTACGGAATCGACTGCGGCTCTGCTCACGCGAGCGCAGTAACCATGCAACGCTCCCCGTACTGCTGCCGATTACGCCGGAGCTCATGCGGTTCCTCGGGTACATCGTGAGCGAGGGGCACGTGGGTGATCGGTACGTCCTTATCACGAACCGCGACCTCGATGTGCTCGCGGATGTGCAGCGGTGCCTCGATGCGATCGGCGTCCGGTGGTTCTCGCGGCGTGACGGGACCGTCGTCGTGAGCGCGGTCGTGTTCATTGCCCTCATCCGCGCGATTGGTGCGGGGGGGAAGGCGGGGGAGAAGCGCGTCCCACCGTTCATGTTCAACTGCGCGAATGCGCTCGTCGCGGAGTTCTTCCGCGCGTACTTCGAGGGAGACGGCGGCGTGGAGTCGCACGCGGTGACCGCGTGCTCGAAATCGCAGGCGCTCCTGTCGGATTTTGCCTACCTCTTCACACGATGCGGGATCACCGTGCGGCTCGCAGAACGGACGAAGCAGGCAACGAACAGCGGCGCGCATGGACGGTACGGCGTGCTGACGATTTCCGGGCAGGAGGACATCAGGAGATTTTCGGATGCGGTGGGATTCGTGACGGAGCGGAAGCGACGCGCGCTCTCCGAGATTCTCGGGAAGCGCGGGAACACGAACGTGGACACCATTCCCATTGTTGATGTGCTCCAGGAGATTACGGAACTCGTACCTCCACTCGTTCGGAGCATGCAGCAGGTGACGGACGTACGGAACGGCGCATTCCAACCGTCACGCGCGGTCGTCCGCCTCCTCGCGGATGCGCTCGAGGCGCGCGTTGCAGAGTTCGAACAGCTCCGCACCGTGCTCGAGCCGCTCGCCGAGCTGCCGAGCGTTTCGGAGGTCATCCAGACTGGTGCAAGAGACCATCGTGTGAACGCGCAGCTCTGGAGCACACTCGGACACAGTTGGCAGACGATGCGGAGCGGTTCGGTCGCACCGCGCACCGCAACAGTGCTCCGCGCGCTCCCGGCGATCGGAGGGAGTCAGTGGACCATGGGAGAACTCAAGCGAACGATTGCCATCGGGTTCCGCGCGCTCGACCTGGACATGAAGCGCTTCGCCCCGTGGCTCTCGTACGCGTTGCACGGGCGGGTGCACACCAATACGGACTACGCGATGCTCCAGCGTGCGGCGAGCGCAGTGTGGGATCGGTACGAGGAACTCCGACAACAGTTGCCGGAAGTCCGCGAGCGCATCGCACGCCTGCGTTTCCTTGCGGATGCCGCGCTCCGTTGGGATCCCGTCGTCGTCATCGAGCGGATGGCGAACACGCGGGAGCGGTACGTCTACGATCTCACCGTCGACGACGAGGTCTTCCTCGCCGGGCACGGCGGACTCTTCGTGCACAATTCCTACGCCGTGAAGCTCCAGGTCGCGCGGTCGCTCATGTTCGGCGTTGACGTCATCGTCATTGACCCAGAGATGGAGTACAAGCACCTCTCCGATGCGGTCGGCGGGACGTACATCAACGTGTCGCTCGCCTCGGAGGCGAAGATCAACCCATTTGACCTCCCGCGGCCGGCCGGTGGCGAGGAGTTCTCCGCCGAGGACATCATCCGGAGCGCGGTCATCACGGCGAAGGGGTTGCTCAAGCTCATGATTGGTCCGTTCACGACCGAGGAAGACGCGATCATTGATCGTGGCCTCCTCGAGTGCTATGCGAAGAAAGACATCACGCCGTCGACGGACCTCGCGAAGCTCACCGTGAAGGACATGCCGATCATGCAGGACCTCCAGCAGATCCTCTCCGGCATGGTCGGCGGCGGCCCATTGGGCGAGCGGCTGAAGAAGTACACCGAGGGGACGTTCGCGGGGCTCCTGAACTCGCCGACGAACGTCGAGATGGGGAACCAGCTCGTCATTTTCTCCGTCCGCGACCTCGAGGATGAGCTGAAACCGATCGCAATCTACACGATCGTGAACTACATCTGGAACGTCGTCCGGTCGGAGAAGAAGAAGCGGATCCTCGTCGTCGACGAGGCGTGGTGGCTCATGCAGCGTGAGGACTCGGCGAAGTTCATCTTCGCGCTCGTGAAGCGCTGCCGGAAGTACTTCCTCGGCGTCACGACGATCACGCAAGACGTGAACGACTTCCTCACCTCGCCGTACGGGAAGGCGATCGTGACGAACTCCGCGCTCCAACTCCTCCTCAAGCAGTCGCCGGCCGCGATCGACCTCATCCAGCAGACCTTCCTCCTCACGCAGGGCGAGAAGTTCCTCCTCCTCGAGTCGGGACCCGGCGAAGGAATCTTTTTCGCGGGCGCGAAGCACGTCGCGATCAAGGTGGTCGCGAGCTACACCGAGGACCAGCTCATCACCTCGAACCCGCAGCAGCTCCTCGAGATTGAAGCCGCGAAGAAGGAGTTTGAGGAAGCGATGGGAGAGAAGGAGGGAGAGAAAGCCGGCGCGGCGTAAATAACTAATTTCTAATTGACCTAATTTCTAATCAATATCCAAATTGCCCAATGACCAATAACCAATTGTTGGAGATTAGGAGTTGGTTATTGGGGTTTCATTACGTCAATTAGGGCAATTAGGAATTAGAAATTCTCGTGTGGATCAACGGAAACGGATCATCCTCATCGCTGTGGTCGTGCTGGTTGTGCTCGGCGTGCTCGCGCTCCTGCTCCGGCCGAAGCGCGCACCGGAGTCGCCAGCATCAGCGCCGACGGGGTCGCTGACATTTGCACCAACCGGTGCGTTGACGCGATCCGGCGGGCTGACGAATGTGGCGGGGACGAACGCACCGGAACCACCACCACCGCCTCCACCGACGGAAGCCGCGGTGCGACAGCTCGCGATGACGTTCGCGGAGCGGTACGGGAGCTACTCGAGTGAGGGCGATTTCGTGAATCTCTCCGACCTCTTCCCGCTCATGACCGAGCGATACCAGCGGGCCATGGAGCAGGAGCTCGTTCGGCTCCGACAACAGCCGCGCGCTGCGGCATTTTCCTCCACGACGACGGTGGCGATGAACGTTGATGTGGAGATCCCGAGCGGTGAGACATCGCGCACGGCGACCGCCCGCGTGCTCACGCAGCGTACGGATGTGAAAGGGGGGACGGCGCCGCGGACGTACGGGCAAACGCTCACCGTCCAACTCCTCAAGATTAGTGAAGGCTGGCGGGTGGATAGCGCCAAGTGGAGTTCTGAGACATGAGTCGTGAGCCGTAAGATGCGATTTGATATCCCAGCCCTCACGTCTCAGCCTGCTCCGACCGGAGCGTCGGGGTTCTCAGGCCTCACGTCTGTCCTCGCTGATGTGCTCGCTCCCCGGGTGTGCCTCGGGTGTCGCGTGGAGGGGTCGTGGCTCTGCACACCGTGCGTCGGTGGCGTGGAGCGCGATCCGAACGTCGCGTGCGTCGGGTGCGGGCGGCCGTCGCGATTCGGCGTGACGTGCGGGCTGTGTCGGTCAGCGTTTCCAATCCAGAGCGTTGTCGCACTCGTGAACTACCGCGATCCGGTCGTCCAGCAGCTCATCCAGACGGTGAAGTACGCGTCGGCGCATGATGCAGCCGACGCGTTCGCGACACTCGTGCGCGACGGGTTCGATCGCACGGCGGTCGCCGAGCTTCGCGCAGAGGTCGGCCCATCGCCGCTCCTGGTGCCTGTCCCATTGCACCGGCGACGACTCGCCGAGCGCGGGTTCAACCAGAGCCAGTGCATCGCAACGGCCGTTGCCGCGACGGGGTGGGGGACCATCGTTCCTGATGGGGCATTCGCTCGACGGAAGTGCACGCTCCCGCAGGCGACATCGGGACCAGTCCAACGGTTCACGAACGTCGAGGACGTGTTCACCTGCTCTGAGCCCGCAGCGGTCGCCGGGAGACCGCTCGTGCTCGTGGACGATGTCGTGACGACCGGCGCGACCCTCGCCGCGTGCGCCCGGGAGCTTCGTCGGGTTGGCGCCGGACCCGTGTGGGGATTTGCACTCGCGAGAGGGTGATACGGACCCTGATGGCAAGGGGAGGCTGGGAGGGAGGTGCTCCTCCCTTTAGGGTAAGGGGAGGCTGGGAGGGGTTACGAACGACTCGTAACTCCCCCATCCCCCTCTTACCCTAAGAGGGGTTTAAGTGTCGCCGTCTATGGCGGATGCTGCATGGTGTCCCGCGTGTGCGACCGTGGAACCACTCGACCACCGAACCGAGTGGTTTGAAAATTTCTACAGCGACCTCATCTGGCGATTCGCGCCGGAGCACCTCTTTCGTTTCCCGATGTGCTGGCGGATGTGGCGCGCGGTCGCTCGTGGGTTCACGTGGACTGTGACGCGCACCCTCAGGTGGATGGGAGCGCTCCGTCTCGACGATGGCGATGGTGTCGGTGCGGTGCGGACTCGCCTCGTGCTCGATGCCGCTCGCGCGCGTGGAGACCATGTCGGGCGACTCCGCTTCTTGGGCTACCGTACGCCAGTCTCCGTCGTCGAACGCGACGGCCACTGGTACTGCTTCTCGGTGTTGCCGCGCGGGAATGCCGGCCCGAGGAGCTTGCGTATCGAGGATAAGCACGTGTTCCGGAGGACGTGCATCGGACTCGGACTTCCCGTGCCTCCGGGCGGCGTCGCGCGGACGTTCGCCGTCGCACGTCGCATTGCCGAATCCGTCGGCTACCCGGTCGTCGTGAAACCGCGGAGCGGCTCGCGGTCGCGGCATGTGACCGTGGACGTTCGAGATGCGGAGGCGCTCCGCATTGCATTCGAGACTGCGCGGCAGTGTGACTGGAAGGTTGTGGTTGAACGGCAGGTTCCCGGGGACGTGCTGCGGATGACCCTCGTCAGCGGTCGGCTCGTCGCGGCCGCGCTCCGGCAGCCGACCGAGGGATGGCGCGTGACGCTCGAGGCGGGTGGGCGGATCACCGATGTCACCGACGAGCTCCACCCGTCCATCGTGGATGCCGCGGAGCGGCTCGCACGAGCGCTCGAGGTGCAGCTCGTAGGCTTCGATGCGATCGCTTCTGACCACCGACGCCCCATCAACGATGCGCCGTTCGCCTTCATTGAGGCGAACGGTCTGCCATTCATCGAGATGCACCACACGCCGGATGTCGGCCAACCCCGCGACGTCGCCGGCGCCCTCCTCGATATCCTGCTTACCTCGCAGAGGTAATCGGTGGGGATGGGATTCGCCCTGTCATTCGACAGGGCGCCCCGTCGTATGACGGGGCGAACTCGCAAGACTCCTTCCGGAGCGGAGGGTGCAGGACTCGAACCTGCAAACCCCTTTCGGGGTCCCAGTTTTTCCGCCAGAGGCGGATCCGCCTCTGGCGGACAAGACTCCGCACAGAACGGTGGGGGTGAGATTCGAACTCACGGACCCTTTCAGGTCACCAGTTTTCAAGACTGGCCGAATAAGCCACTCTCGCACCCCACCGTTCCATGAAAAGGTTTTGGTGCCTTGCCATTCGGCGCAACCCTCCGCTCCGGAAACGTCATGACTCGGCCACCCCACCCAAACTCGATAGATCGAAATGTCGAAATTTCGAGTAAGACGGAGAGGGAGGGATTCGAACCCTCGAGCCCCTTGCGGAGCTAACACCTTAGCACGGTGCCGCCTTCAGCCACTCGGCCACCTCTCCATCGAGCTGCAAGCGAATAGCTACAAGCCGCAGGCTTCGAGCGATCCGCTTGCGGTTGGTCACTCGTCTTGCTACGCTCATAGTAGGTCATCATTGGTGACGAGGTCAACGCGGATATGCCGGATCAGCACGGCACCACCCTCCTCTCTTGGACGTTCCCGGAGCACGAGCAGCATGCGCGGGGACGGGCCTGGTATATCGCCACGACGGTGATCGCGATCGCCCTGCTCATTTACGCGTTCGCGACGAAGAACTTCCTCTTCGCGGTGCTCGTCGTCATGATTGCGGTCGTGTTCTACCTCCGTGACGTACAATCGCCGAAGGAGCTCACCTGCGAGCTCATGGAGAAGGGCGTTGCGATTGATGGTCGTTTCACATCGTACGCGGACTACCACGATTTTTGGATCGTGAAGGAGGATGACGTTCCGCCGAAGCTCCACCTCCACCATCGCGGTATCCGTCCGCGATTCGGTATCCCACTCGCCGGAGTGGATCCCGCGAAGGTTCGCGAGGTGCTCCGCTCGCACCTATCGGAGAACGACGAGGAACACGAGGAATCGGCATCGGACGCGATCGGGAGGGCGCTAAAGTTGTAAGCCCCTGTAGCTCAACGGATAGAGTGCAGGTTTGCGGAACCTGAGACCGTGGTTCGATTCCACGCAGGGGCAGTGGGGTGGTGCGGACGAGGATACCCGCCCAAAGCCATGCGGAGCATGGCATTGTGGCGGGCCCGCCAAATTGCAGTGGCTTTTGGCGGGGAGTGCAGGTTTGCGGAACCTGAGACCGTGGTTCGATTCCACGCAGGGGCAGTGGGGTGGTGCGGACGAGGATACCCGCCCAAAGCCATGCGGAGCATGGCATTGTGGCGGGCCCGCCAAATTGCAGTGGCTTTTGGCGGGGAGTGCAGGTTTGCGGAACCTGAGACCGTGGTTCGATTCCATGCGGGGGCAGATTTGTACAGAGAGGCGCACATTCATAGAGCGAATGTGTTTGAGTGGTTCTGCGCCAGAGGCGCATCCGCCTTCGGCGGAGATTCTTGGCGGGGGCACTTTGAGATTTTAAATTTCGGATTTCTCCGCCAGAGGCGGATCCGCCTCTGGCGGAAAATTGACGATCATCTTTCGCAAGGAGTTGTCGTATGGCACAGAAGCAACAGGTTGATCTCTGGGGGATGCCGAAAGTACTCCAGACACAGTACGCGTTCTTCCTCTCGTTGGCGATCTTCGTTGGGTTGCTCTTCGTGCTGCCGACGGAGTTCATCCCCTCGGAACTCGGTGGGACGACGTTGACGATCACGACATTCCTCTTCGGCATCATCGCGGGGTTCTTCATCTACGTCACGAGCACTGATTACACGAACGTGAAGAACATCCTGGCGTCGGAAACGTCCGGATGGATGGCGCTCCATCGGTCTGCGACCATGTACGATCCTGCTGCGGCCCACGTACTCGCAGAACGCATCGATGTCTACCTGCGGCGCACCTTCGACTACGAGATCATTGACTACGCGAGGGGCACCATTCCGGAATTCGAGGCGGCGGCAGAGGTCGTCCGGAATTTTCCATACCATACCGATCGTTCTTCGGTCCACCAGGTCATCATGGGGGAGCTCGATGCGATCACGCTCGCTCGCCAGCAGCTCATCGGGCTCGGCACGAAATCGCTCTCCGCATTTTCGTGGACGGTACTGTTCGCGCTCGGAGCGCTCGTCATTGGCTCGTTGTACGGACTCCGAACCGGCGAGTCCTTCTTCGATGTGGTGACCGTCTTCATTGCGAGTTCTGTCGTCCTGCTCCTCCTGCTCATCCGAGATCTCGATCTCTACATTTGGAACGAGCGGACATTTGGATTTGAGGTTGAGATGAACCTCTTCCGTTCCATCGGCAAGCTCCCGTACTACCCAGAAGAATCCATTACGCGGGGTCGCGTGCGTCCCGCGGAATCGGAGTTCCGCGTTGGGGTATTCGTGGATTACCCACGGAGCAATGAGCGGAAGATCGAAATTCGGAAACAGGCGTCGGCATGACGCAATTCTCCGTTGATCAATCCGTCGCTGCGATCCACCCGTACGCGAAGCGGCTTGCGGGGCCGTTGAAGCGGCTTGGGATTGCGACGGTTCGCGATCTCCTCCTCCACACGCCGGTTCGGCATGAGGATTTGCGAGTAGTGACCCCCATTCGGGACCTCCGGGTTGGTCAGCGAGCGGTCGTGCGCGGACGCATCGTGACGATTCAGAACCGTCGGTCGCCGCGCCGACGCATGCTCCTCACCGAGGCGCTCGTGAGTGACGCGACCGGGAGCATCCGCTGCGTCTGGTTCCAGCAGCCGTACCTCGCCTACGCGTTCCGTCAGGGAACGCCGGTCGTCGTTGCAGGGACGATGAGCGCCGACACGTACGGGTTTCACCTCCAGAACCCGATCATCGAACGCGATCAGTCGACGACGTTGCATGCTGGCCGGCTCGTACCGGTGTACGCGTTGACTTCCGGAATTTCGCAAAAGCAGTTTCGTATCCTCGCGCACGCGGCGCTCGCGCTCGCCGCCGCGCTTCCGGACCTGCTGTCTGCCGACGTCCGTCGAGCCGAGCAGCTCGTCGGTATCGCCGCGGCGGTCCGTGAACTTCACTTCCCGTCTGATCCCGATGCGCTCGCCGCTGCGCGGGCGCGGTTTTCGTTCGAGGAGCTCTTCACGTACCTCCAGCGCGTCCGGGCCTCCCGCGAGGAGCTCGAGCAGGCGGATGCGCCCCGCGTTTCACTCGATGGGGAGGCGACGCGAGCATTTGTTACACAGCTTCCGTTCTCGTTGACCGACGCACAGGAACGAGCGGTGGGGGAAGTTCTTCGCGACCTCGCGGGGGGTGACTCCGCTCAGTCGCAGCTTCAGGCTTCAGGCTTCAGGCTTCAAGCTTCCATACGTCCCATGCAACGGCTTCTCAATGGAGATGTGGGCTCCGGCAAGACCGTGGTGGCGGCGATCGCAGCGGCGAGCGTCGTGCGCGCCGGATTCCAGGCAGCGTACCTCGCGCCGACCGAAGTGCTTGCGGCGCAGCAGGCAGCGGTGTTCACGCGTTGGCTTGCACCGCTCGGCATCCGCGTCGCGTTGTGGACGCGCTCCGAGCAGCGCATTGACGGGGCAGCGACGGAACCCCGTGCGCTCGCCAAGGAAGTCCAGAGCGGATCGGTCCAGGTGATCATCGGCACGCACGCCATCCTGACCTCGCGCGCGCGGTTCCATCGCCTGGCGCTCGCAATTGTTGACGAGCAACACCGCTTCGGCGTCGAGCAGCGCGCTGCGTTACGGGGCAAGGCCGCGGGCAGCAGGGCAGGCGGCAGCAGAGCAGCAGAGCAGCAGAGCAGGGCGATGCCGCACCTCTTGAGTATGACCGCGACGCCGATTCCGCGAACCCTGAACCTCACACTCCTCGGCGATCTCGACGTCTCCGTTCTCGATGAGCTCCCCATGAGTCGGACGCCGGTGCGGACCTCGGTGGTGATGCCGGCGGATCGCATGGCGATGACGCGATCCATCCGCGCGGACATCGCGGCTGGACGCCAGGTGTTCATCGTGTGTCCGAAGATCGACGCCGCTCCGTCATTCGACGGGGTGGAGGGAGGTCGAGCAGGAGGCGCATCAGAGGTCGCGGCGGTTGAGGGGGCGCTCGAGCGCGCGCAGCGCGCGTTCCCCGATGTGTCCATCGGTGTCCTCCACGGACGCATGCGTCGGGAAGAGCAGCGCGCGATCATGGGAGCGTTCGGGGACGGCAGCATCGCGGTGCTCGTTGCGACGACGGTCATCGAGGTGGGGGTCGATCAACCGAATGCAACGATTATGGTCGTGGAGGATGCGGAACGATTTGGCCTCGCGCAGCTCCATCAGCTCCGCGGTCGCGTCGGGCGTGGTACGTACGCGGGGACGTGCTTCCTCACCACGCGGAGCGAGGATATTGCGGTGATCGAGCGGCTCCGTCGCGTCGCCGAGTGCACGGACGGGTTCCGACTCGCAGAGCTCGACCTTGCAGAGCGTGGTCCGGGTGCGATCATGGGGACGACGCAGTCCGGCTGGCCCGAGCTCCGGTACGCGACCATGGACCCGTCCTTCCTCCGCCGCGTGCAGCGCGCGGTCGCTCGCTCGTATGCCACGGCGGTCGAACCCATGGCGGTCGCACACCTCGAGTGAGGAGATGGTTCAAATCGCCTCACGATCGTGAGTCGATTTGAACCATGTTGTGCTGTGGATGTGGGTCGGAAAAGCGCTCAATGGAGCGCATTTGACATGGAAATAGACGGGAGTACGATACCTCCATGCGACGGCCAGCACGCTGGCTCTTTTTTCTTTCCCGCGTTTCCATGAGAACGCCTCGTCGCACGGTGCCGATCGACATGCCGATCGGCGCCGGGTGTTCGTTGGAACACGGACCACCCACACCAGGGGAGGGCATGCGCATGGCGAAGAAGCGAGGATTCGATCTCAGGGGGTGCGTCGTCAAGCGGCTCGCGCAGATCGAGCGTGAGCTCCGGGGGGTTCCGTCGCACATGGCGGATGACACCGGACGGGTGACGGCGCACGACGATCTCGCGCACAACGATGATGCGGTCGGACTCCACCGCGTCAGTCGGTTGACGGAGGAACGCCAGAACCTCCGTTTCGTGCTCGAACGCGTGGAGCGCGGCGAGCTCATCACCTGTGTCGATGAGGACTGCGGCGAGCCGATCCCGCTTGATCGGCTCAAGGTTCTCCCGAGCGCGCGGCGATGCTTCCGCTGCCAGACGCTCCTCGAGCTCACGAGGTCGCCGCGGCGGTTCGTCACCGGCCGCGCCAGCATTGCCGCCACCGCATAGCGAGCGGCCAGACTCCGCTACCTCATCAAGGAGGTCACGCATGCAACGATCCTCGGTCCACTGGACTGGGGATCTTCACTTTTTACCCGAGCGTACTGACGAGCGCACCGACTGAGGAAATTTTCGTCACCGTTGCACCGGGCACGCGGATCTCGCCAGCGGCAGCGATACGTGTGAGGCCGACGCGGACCGCTTCCTGGATACGCCGCTCGATGTTCCTGGTGGGACGAACGGATCCGTCGAGACCAACCTCACCGATGCAGGCATCGAACGGCAATGGTCGGTCTGCCGCCGCGGATGCGAGCGCGGCGACCACTGCGAGGTCAGACGCGGGATCGTCAATGCGGAACCCCCCGACGGTCGCGACGTGGACGTCGGACGAGCTGAGATTCACCTTGCCGTGGCGCGCGAGGACCGCGAGGAGGAGGTGGAGACGATTCACGTCCACGCCGACCGAGCGGCGTTGCGGTTGTCCGAACGCGGAGCGTGTGACGAGCGCCTGCACCTCGACGAGGAGCACGCGGTTCCCGAGGACCGTCGCGCTCACCGATCGCCCCGGGGTCATCTCGGTGCGGCCGCCGAGGAACGCCGCGGACGGATCTTTGCACGCGGTGAATCCGTGCTCGGTCATCGTGAACACACCGACGACGTCGGTCGGGCCGAAGCGGTTTTTCGTCGTGCGAATAACGCGGAGATCAGATGCCGGTTCGCCTTCGAGCACCGCGACCTGATCCACGAGGTGCTCGAGCGTCTTCGGGCCGGCGATCGCGCCGTCCTTTGTGACGTGTCCCGTGAGGAGGATGGGAACCCCGGTCGTCTTCGCGGTGGAGAGCAGTAGGCTTGCGAGCGTCCTGACCTGCGCGACGCCGCCAGCGTCGCTCGGGAGGTCTGGGAGCGTGAGCGTCTGGATGGAGTCGACGATCGCGAGCGCAGGTCGGAGCCGTTCGATTGCCGCTGCGGCAGTCGCGCCGTCCGTCGTCGTGAGCACGCGTAGGGTCGGCGCGAGACAGCCGAGCCGCTCCGCTCGCCCGCGGATTTGCTCCGCGGTTTCCTCACCGCTCACGTAAAGCACCTCCCCGGAAAAGACCCCAGGGGTCCCACCCAACAAAATGACCCCTGGGGTCTTTTCCGCCTTCGCAGCGACTGCTGCTGCCACCTGGAGCGCGAGCGTGGATTTCCCGATCCCCGGCTCCCCGGCGAGGAGGAGGAGACTCCCGGGGACGATCCCGCCTCCGATCGCGTCGTCGAACTCACTGAGCCCGGTGCGACGTCGGGGCACCGCGGTGGCCGAGACCTCGCCGATCGTTGGGATACTCTTCAGATCAATCCGGGCATGCGCGACACTCGGTCGAGTCGGCGTGGTTCCTGGCGTGAGCGTTCCCCAACCCCCGCAGGTCGAACACTGCCCGAGCCATTTCGGGTGCTGGGCCTCACATTTTGTACAGGCGTACAGTACTGTCGCAATCCTCGGCATAGCAGGCGGTAAGACACGTGAGACGCGGAGCTGTCTCAGCTCGACCATTTCAGGTGCTGAGCATCGCATGTCGAACAGCAAAACGTTGATACGACTGACGATTTCGACATGGAATGAGCCGCATGAGGCGCTTCAAGCGCACTTATTCGCCCCTGCTCGTTGGGCTCGAGGCGTTCCGTACTCGAAATGCCACCACTCTCCGCAGTACCGGCGCCAGCCGACGGTGTACATGATCTCCTCGAGGATCCGTTGCTCCTCGGTTGTCTGCCGTGCGTTCGCACCACTGACGTTCGACTTCGTGCAACCGTTGCCGGTGATCGGTGTCCTGAGGTCCTTCGACATGAGGACGATGTCCACGGTCCTCCCCGTGAGATGCGGCGATCCGCAGCGCGGACGTGCGACGTATCGACTCGCCGCCTCGTCGCTCCCGTAGTTTCGGATCGCTTCGTCCCAGAGCGCCTGCTGTTTCTGTAGCGTGCGCGCCGCTGAGCACACGTAGAGGCCGTAGTTGCGTCGTTCCGCTTCCCGAGCAGCTTCGATGAGCTTGCTCCCAACTTCGGGCAAGAGGAGGTCCTTCCCTTCAATGAGTCCGAGGTTGGGAGCGGTCCTCGGCACCGGTCGGAACGATTCTCCTCCCGGGCAGGTCGCTCCGTGGTCAAAGGAGTCATCGGATTCCTGCGCTTCTATGAATACCGGCCGCACGATTTGGACCTGCAGCGCCTGGAGCCGCACGAGGTCTGGGTTCACGATGTTGAGGATGACGTACGAGCCGACGAGGAGGAGGAGGCCGATGACCGCGTTTGTGATCCACTCCTTCGCGGTGGAGAGCGTTCCCGCGCCTCCGGAGGTGAGCCAGATGACGCCGGCAGCCATGATGACGACGGTCGCGAGGATCGCGCCGACCGGCACCGCCCAGCGGTAGATTGCGGCAATGTACTCGCCGATCCACGGAATGCTCACGTCGGTGGGTTCGCCATCGATAGTCCGTACGCGGACATCGGAGAACCGCAGCGTTGGGATCTCAATTTGAAGATCCGGCTTCACTTGTCGGAATTCGAACGGTGCACCGGTCGCGTGCACGGGGAGCGGTGCGGCACTGAAGAGCAGCGCAGACGCGGCGAGCGCAATGATGGGCGGGATGAACGCGGTATGGAGGTGTTGTCGCATGCCGTCAGGGAGTGAGCGCAGCCGCGTCGAGGCGGGTGCGGAGCTCGCCGGAGGTCAGTGCATCGGTGATCCGGACGTCGTTCACGAAGAGCGTCGGCGCCGCGGTGAGGCCGAGCCGCTGCGCTTCCGCGGTGTTCACATCGACGAGCGACGCTGCGGTTGATTCCTCGAGACATTCGGCGAACGCCGTACGGTCGAGGCCGAGCCGCTCCGCGAGCGCAAGGAGGTCACCGGGTTCACGCGGCTGTTCGACGAACAGCGCGTCGTGGTACTCCCAGAACTTGCCTTGTGGCTGGCTGCAGCGAGCGGCGATGTGGAGCTGACGCGATCCGGTGAGGCGATGGAGGATCGGAAAATCCTTCCAGACGATGCGCAGTCGTTCCCCGTACTCCCTCCGGAGGTCAGTGAGGATGTCTTCCTCGATGTCTGCGCACGCGGGGCAAGTGTAGTCCCCGAATTCGACGATCGTGAGCGGGGCGTTCACGTTGCCCCGAATGGGATCGATCGAGAGAATGCGGGGAGGGACGAGGGATGAGGGACGAGAGGCGAGGGATTGAGGTTGTTGAGACGGAACGATCGGAGTCGGTTTCGGGGCGCGCGGAGGACGCATCGCCAAGAGCGCTAATCCACCGATCACCGTGCAACAGAGGAGGAACCATCGGCGCATAGCGATGCGAATGATGCGAATCCCCATGCGAATGATGCGAATATTCGTGACATTCGCATGTATTCGTGGATTCGCATCGCGTTCAGCGCAGTTTCATCTCTCGCAGCCTCCCGTCCTGTTTCGAGGTGAAGTACAGCGCGCTTCCGTCCGGGGCGACGCTGAGCTGTGCGATGCTCGCGTCCTCGCTTGGGGTGCCGACGGTCGTTCGGACGCCCGTTGCCAAGTCGATCCGTTCGATGCGATCCGGCGTCGTATCCGCGACCGCTGGCTCGAGCCCAGCGCCGCGATCGAGCCGCTCCGGGATCGCGCAGTAGAGGGTCGTATCGTTCGCGAACGCGCACTTGTCCGCCCACGTGTCGATGCGGAGCCGCTGCCGCTGTCGCCCGATCGCGTCACCGACACCGCCGACGACCCAGAGCTCTGGCTTGTAGTCGTTGGTGCTCTGTACCGAGCTGAAGAGGAGGCGCGATCCCGAGGGCGACCAGAGCGGACGGAAGTCCTGTCCTTCGACCGTGATGCCGGGGAAGTTTTCCTTGTGGCGGCCGACCGCGACGACGAGCTGCCGCTCGTCGCCGAGGTCCACTTGCCCCGTGCGCGCGAACGCGAGGACCTGGTTGTTCGGTGACCAGGAGACGTCCACCCGCCGTGCGTTCGTCCCGAGCGGTTCGATGGTCCGGAACCCATTCCCGTCCGGTTCCGCCTCGAAGAGGAACCGGTTTTCCCGGTCGAAGCCAATCGACTTTCCCGCAATCTGCGTCCCGGTCGGCGAGAACGAGAAGTCCTCCCAGTGAGCAGGGAGCGTCACCTGTCGGTCCGAGCGGAAGTCGTAGAGCACATTCGCACCATCCGGAAACTCGAGGATTGCACGGTCGTCCTTCGGTGACCAGGCGGTGGTCTTCACGTTCGGAAATTGCCGTTCGCTGAGTTGGACCGCTTTCCCGTCCGTACCAACGCGGTAGAAACGGCCGGAGGTGGGGTCGTAGAAGTTTGGTCGTCCGTCGCTCGCGATGCGGACGAAGTGCGCCGGAGTGTCCGTGAGCGGTGCGGTGAATGTCCGTCCACCTTGCGCCACCGTCGTGACCCCCGGCGGGAGCGCGGCGACGGCTGGTGGGGCGTTCACCGTTGGTGGGAGGAGTGCGCCGGGGATGGGCGGTGCGACGTTCACGATCGGGAGGAGCGGCGGCGCATTCACCGGCACGAGGTTCACAGGTGGAGGTGTGGGCGGCGCCTCAACCGCCGGTCTGCGGAAGAACGCGAAGTAGATGCCTACACCGAGGAGTACCACCACCACGACGAGCCCGATGCCGATGAGGAGTTTCCGCGTATTCATACCTGGTCAACTCGTGAGGAAGGAGACGATCTCTGCTCCGAATACCCCCGCAGCTTCGATGGGGTTTGCAATGGCGTACCCGATGATGCCAAGGAGGGTGAGTACGCCGAGGACGATGAGGAGCACGAGGAGGTCGAGGATAACGACCGCAGCGATCTCGGCGTACTTGAGGCCGAAGTTCGGTTTTCCCGTCGCGATGCTCCGGGGGTCCCACTCCGAGCCGAACTCGCAGAACTTCCGGCTATGTCCGAGGTACCGGGCGATGAAGTGAATGTTGAGATAGAGGAGGCTCAACCCGAAATCGAGTACGAAAAACGCGGGTGTCCCCACCGTCCATGCACTTCTCAACGCACTCGCCGTTGCCTTCGCCGTGGCGAGGTCTACCGCTGCCCCCACAGCAGCCGCTCCCCCACCGATCGGTGCAGTTGTTGATGTCGGTGCAGGCATAGCGGATGATTTGAGATCATTGAGGCTCTCCTATGCGCGTACCTTCCTCCGCGGCGCGCGCTGTTTTACCAGCTCCGGTGCATGCATCGGCGTTGTTGCGAAGACCTCGAGTCGGTCGGCTCCTTCGGCGTGGGTTACGATAATTGTCCCCCCCGTGCGGTACCGCTCCTCGAGGATCCCGCTCGCGATGGGATTCTCGATGTGTTCGTGGAGGAGGCGTCGGATCGCGCGGGCGCCTTGGGCAGGATCGAACGCGCGCTCCGCGAGCCAGGCATAGACGGCGTCATCCGCAGTGACGGTGATCTGCTGCTCCTTCTGAAGGCGCTGGGAGAATTCCTCGAACGCCTTCCGAGCAATGACCGCGAGGTGCTCGCGTTCGAGCGGGCGGTACACGAGCGTCTCATCAATGCGGTTCAAGAGCTCCGGGCGGAAGCGGGTCTTGAGTTCCCGGAGCGCTTCCTGTCGGATGTCCGTGTACTGCTGGCGGAGGTTGTCCGGCGTGATCGCGCCGTCGAGGAATCCGATACCCGCCTTCGTGAACGCGCTCGAGCCGAGGTTCGAGGTGAGCACGATGACCGCGTTCGTGAACCGAGACTCACGTCCGGTCGCATCCGTCAGCCGCCCATCCTCGAGGATTTGGAGGAGGAGGTTCCAGACGTCCGCGTGCGCCTTCTCAATCTCATCGAACAGGACGACACTCGCGGGTCGTCGCCGGATCGCATCGGTGAGCTTCGATCCCTCGCGGTACCCAACGTACCCGGCCGGCGCGCCAATGAGCTTCGAGATCGTGAATCCTTCGGAGAACTCCGACATGTCGAGTCGAATGAGCGCATCCTGCTGGCCGCTGAAGAGGAGCTCGGCGAGCGCCTTCGCGGTTTCCGTCTTCCCGACGCCCGTGGGACCAAGGAGGAGGAACGAGGCGAGCGGACGACGTGGAGAGGAGAGCCCGCTCTTCGCGCGTTGGAGCGCGGCCGCGATCGCGGCCACTGCTTCCTCTTGCCCAACAACGCGAGCGCGGAGTTCATCGCCGAGCCGTCGGAGTCGCTCGTGTTCCGCGAGGAGGATCTCGTCGACGGCGAGACCGAGCATTTGCGCGACGACGTTCGCGACATCCCGTTCGCTGATGCCGCCAACGTCGCGGACCTTTCGGGTCTTGAGCTTCGTGTGAATCTCCTGGAGTTCCAGTCGGAGCCGCTCGACCTCGTGTTGGACCGCGGCGGCATCGGGAAACCGTTCCTCAACGACCGCCTGCCGCTTCTCGGATTCCACGCGCTCGAGCGACGCTTCGATGGTGCTCGCGCGGCGGATGAGCGGGTCGTTCTTCGCCTGCACGCGGAGCCGCGCCGATGCCTCATCAATGAGGTCAATCGCTTTGTCCGGGAACTGTCGGTCGGTGAGGTACCGCTCCGCGAAGCGGACGGCCGCCTCAATGGCTTCGTCGGTGATGCGGACGCGGTGGAACTGCTCGTAGTACGGCTTCAGCCCGCGGAGGATGTCGATCGTTGCGGCGGGCGATGGTGCGGCGACGTGCACGAGCTGGAACCGTCGCTCGAGCGCGGAATCGTTCTCGACGTGCTTCTTGAACTCGTCGTACGTCGTCGCGCCGATGCAGCGAATCTCGCCGCGCGCGAGCGCGGGCTTCAGGATGTTCGCCGCATCGAGAGACCCCGACGCGGCACCAGCGCCCATGATCGTGTGGATCTCATCAATGAAGAGGATGAGGTTCGGATCTTGGCGGACCTCATCGAGGATCTGTTTCAGGCGTGACTCGAACTCCCCGCGGTAGATCGTCCCCGCGACGACGAGCGCAAGGTCGAGCGCGAGGATGCGCTTGCCGACGAGGATGTCGGGGACGTCGCGCTCGACGACTTTCCGTGCGAGTCCCTCGACGATTGCCGTCTTCCCAACGCCGGGCGCACCGACGAGGATCGGGTTGTTCTTCGTCCGCCGACAGAGGATTTGGATGATCCGTTCGATCTCGCCCTCTCGGCCGATCACCGGATCAATCGCCGTCGCGGTGGTTGGTGCGGTGAGGTCCTTCGCGAAGAAGTCGAGTGCCGGCGTCTTCTGCTGTTGTCCACCCTCTTCACCCTCTGTCGCGGCAGGGGCGGCAACAGGTTCCGGTTCCGCAACCGTCGCCGTGAAATCCGAAAATTTTGACGTGCTCTGGAGGACCGTCGTGAGTTGCTGACGGAGCATGGAAGGATCAACGTGCGCGGTGGAGAGGAGCGCGTTGATTCGTTCGTGCTCGATCTCGAGGAGCCCGGCGAGGAGGTGTTCGGTACCGATGTACCGATGCTCGTGTGAGGTTGCGGCGAGCGCGGCCTTCTCGAGCGCACGCTTCGCATCGGTCGAGAGGCGAGGGGATTTCGCGGTTGCGCGGAGCGCCTCCTCGGGGATTCCGAGCGCGATGCGGATGGGTTCCGGCTTCACGTGCGCCTTCGCAAGGATTTCGTACCCAAGGCTCCCACGTTCGAGCGTGAGTCCGAGGAGGAGGTGCGCAGGCTCCACCACGCTCGCGCCACCGACGGTCGCGAACGTTCCCGCGCGGCTCACAACGTGCTTGAGGTGGGAGGTGAAGCGATCGAGCAGCGAAGGCATAGCAGGTGTAGAGGGGTATGAGGTGTAGAGGTGTGCTGAGAGTGATTGCCAGTTTACGCTTTTATACCTTTTACACCTTTCGCATCTTCAAACGGCCATCGCCCTGAGCACCTTCACGCGGTCCTCGATCGGTGGGTGCGTGTCGAAGAGCCGCGCGAACCAGCGCCGGCGCCGGCCGAAGGGGTTCGAGAGGAAGAGGTGTGCGGTCGCGGTGTTCGCGCGGAGCATGGGTTGCGATGCGGCACCGATCTTTTCAAGTGCTCGGGCAAGCCCCTCGGGGTATCGGGTGAGGAGCGCGCCGGATGCGTCCGCGAGGTACTCCCGTCGGCGGGACACCGCGAGCTTGATGAGCTCCGCGATGAGCGGCGCGATGATCGCGAGGACGATGCCGACGAGCATGA
>CAZPCZ010000010.1:0-27245 GCA_964585225.1 uncultured Gammaproteobacteria bacterium | reverse complement strand
CGTCCGCGTCGCGAGCCGCGACCGCGCGGGGAACGTCTCGCTCCTTCCACAGGCGCTCTCATTCGTGGTGCCACCGGCCCAGTGCGGAGATTCCGTCGACAACGATGCGGATCAGCTCGTCGACTTCCCGAATGACCCCGACTGCCGGAGCGTCGTGGACGATCGCGAAGAGCGCGAGGGAGCCGTCACGCGGGCGGTCACCGCGGTGACGACCGCGACGACGGTGACCGCGAAGGCGGTTGCGAAGACGACGACGACCGCCGCGAAGGCGACCGCGAAGACCGCGGAGGCCGCCGCGGTCGTTGTCCAGCAGCAGGTGCTCGATAACCCCGCGGTGGAGGTTGCGAACGAGCGCTTCGTCGCGCCGACCGTCGTCGCCGCAGTTGCCGCGAACACCGCGACGGCGACCGCGACGACCGGCTTCCAGCTCCTCTCGTACCTCCAGCACCTCATTGGGCTCCTCCTGAGCCCGGGTCGGTTCTTCGCCCGTCGGAGGCGACGCGCCTGGGGGATCGTCTACGCGAGCCTGTCGAAGCGCCCGATTGATCTCGCAACGGTCCGGCTGACCGACGCGGCAACCGGCAAGGTCGTCGCGACGGAGGTGACGGACCACCTCGGCCGGTACAGCTTCCTCGTGAAGCGCGCGGGGACGTACCGCATCGAAGTCCAACACGCGCGGTCTGTGTTTCCGTCGGCGCAGCTCAAGGGGAAGAAATCGGATCCCGCATTCGCCGACCTCTACTTCGGTGGTTCGATTGCGGTGACCGATGCCGGGAAGCTCCTCACGATGAACATCCCGCTCGATGCGAGAGCGGCGCGCGAGGAGCCGGACCGCGCGATTATCCGTCGCTACTACCTGCGGATCGCGAGCGCCGGCATCTCCGCGAGCGGACTCGTGTTCTCCCTCGTGTCGTTCAGCATCTCCCCGCGGCCGTTCATTGCCGGGATCTTGGGTCTCAACATCCTCCTGTACCTACTCTTCCGGCGTATGGCAGAGAAGCGGCCGAAGTCATGGGGCGCCATTGCGGATGCGGCAGTACGGAAGCCGATTCACCTCGCGGTTGCCCGACTCTTCGATACGGAATTCAACAAGCTCCTCGAAACCGCGGTGACCGATCGGTACGGCCGCTACAGCTTCCTCGTCGGGAAGAACGTGTACTACGTGACGGGACAGAAAACAGGGTACGCGCTCGCGAAGTCAGAGACGATTGACCTCACGAAGCAGGAGGGAGTGGTGGGAGTGGACCTGCGATTGAGGCCGACAGCCAAGGGAAGAGGGAAGAGTGAAGAGTGAAGAGGGCGATCAGTGTCGGTTCCTCGTCATGTTTTACACTTCACCCGTACTCATCACTCTTCACTCATAACTCATCACTCATACGACTGACGACAAATGGGCCGATGCCCTCGACCGCATCGCTGAGCGGTTCGAGATCCACGAGCGCGGCGAGGAGCCGCTCCCCGAGTACCCAAATGGGAAGCGGGAGTTCATCGTGTTCACCTCGCCGGTCGGGAAGGTGCGCCTCGAGCGGATCACGAAGCCACGGACCGTCGGCCAGCGGGCGGTAGGTTCACGCCGCATCGGCGGCGCGACGCGCGTGGAATCGGTTTACGACCTCCACGATTTCGTCCATTTCGTCGTCGCGAGCCGATGGGACGCGACTGCCGGCGCGTGGAAAGAGATTGATGCTTCTACATTCCAGTAATGGCGTGCTACATTACACCTCTACACCTCTTACCCCTTTTGCCCCTCGTATGCGTCCCCATCGCTCCGGCCGTTCGTTCGCAGTGCTCGGTGTCGCCGCCCTTGTCCTCACCCTCCTCGGGGCGGGGTGCACGAACCCGTTCAAGAAGAATCCGGAGGAGACCCTGAGGAAGGCAACCGACCAATGGATCGCCTCGGAGAGCGTCCGCATAGACGCGACGCTCGCGCTTGACATCGCGATGACGGATCCGGGGAAGGAGGCGGAGCGCGGCCACGTCGACGTGCGGATCACCGGCGTCGCTGGGGGGAATACCGTCGCCGACCAACGCGCTGATGGGACGATCACCCTGCGCGCGGACACGCCGTTTGGCAGCGGCGAGCTCGTGCTCAACGATCGAGCGATCGGTCAGGTCGCATACCACCAGCTCACGGAGGTCTCGTTCACCGCAAAGGGGACCGACGCGCCGCCACAGGCGACCGTGGATGCGATGCTCGGCGCGGTGAAGGGCGTCATCGGCGGGAAATGGGTTCGGGTTGATCCACAGGAGATTGCGTCGCTCGCCCAAGGGCTCGGTGGGGCCGCGGTCGAGCTCTCGAAACCAGAAGAGCTCCAGGCGTTGGCGGATCGCATGAAGGAGGCGCTGCGGCAGCACCCCATCCTCGTGTTCCGACAGGACCTCGGCAAGGAACGCGTCGGGAAGATGAAGGCGTACCATTACCGGGTTGGGATCAACCGTGCGTCGATCGGAGCGCTCATCGGACAGTTCGCCTCGCAGTACGGCGTGAAGGAATCCGACATCACCGATATCACCCGCGCACTCGAGGAAGAGCCGGTGCGCTCGTTGGTGGACGGTGTCATCGGTGAGGTGTGGATTTCGAAGAAGACGAATGACATTGTGAAGGTCGCGTTCCCGATCGATCTCACGGCGCTCACGAAGGGGGAGGGGAGCATCACCGGGAGCTTCACCGCGCAGTTCTCAGATTGGGGGAAGCCGGTGAACGTCGAGGCGCCGGCGGACGCGAAGTCAGTCCAGGAGCTCCTCGTGCCGTTGCTCGGTGGCGCGCTTGGCGGCGGATTCGGAGGGGGACTCGCGCCAGATCCTGCAGGAGCTCTTGATGGTACCGATGCACCAGCGGGCGCATTCCCCGGCGCGTTCGGCGGCGATGCCACCGACGTGTTTGGACTTGGCGAGGTTGATGATGATGGGGATGGCTTGAGTTACTCTCAGGAGTCGCGTTACGGCAGCGATCCGAACAAGGCGGATACCGACGGCGACGGGTTCAGCGACGGGGATGAGGTGAAGAAGGGGTACAGCCCGATCGGACCCGGACCCCTCCTGCCAGTAACACCGTGAGGTATGTCAATCGTCGTGGGCCACGGTTGGCGGCACGGCGTGAGGCGGGGATCTCGAGATCCTCGCCTCGTCGTCATCACCGTCGTAGGCGCGCTCGCATGGCTCGCCATCGCCGCGCGCCTCTTCACGGTGCAGGTGTTGCAGCGCGCGTGGTACACCGACCTCGCGAGCGGGCAACGGGAGCTCTTCCAGCGGCTCGCACCGGAGCGCGGCGAGATCATTGTGCACGATCGCCGGCACCCGAACGGGCGATTCCCCATCGCGACGAACCGTCGGACATTCACGATTTACGCGGTGCCGAAGGACATCGCGCACCCGAAGTCGGTCGCCGGGCGGATCGCGCCCGTCCTCGGGTTCGATCGCGCGGAAGAAATCGCGCTCGTCGCGCGGCTTTCGAAGTCGAATGATCCGTACGAGCCGCTCCTCCGGAACGCGACGAGCGAGACGCGCGACGTGGTGCTCGCGCTTGAGCTCCCCGGCATCGCGGCGGAGGCGACGCTCACCCGCTACTACCCGGATGGGACGCGGGTCGCGCACCTCACCGGCTTCGTTGGGGAGGATGCGCAGGAGGGGCCGGCGGGGCGCTATGGACTCGAGGGCGCGTTCAATGACGAGTTGTCCGGGGCGTCGGGATTCCTCGATGCGGAACGTGACCCGCTCGGACGGTGGATCGTGTTCGGGAAGCGAGCGATTACCCGCGCGCGCGACGGCGTGGACCTCCTCCTCACCATCGAGCGCGAGGTGCAGCTCGAGGCGTGTCGTCGGCTCGAGGACGCAGTGGCTGCACACGGGGCAGCCGGCGGAACCGTCGTCGTGCTGCAGCCGACGACCGGCGCGGTGCGTGCCATGTGCAGCGTTCCGGCGTTTGATCCGAATCGGTACCAGGAGACGGAAGATCTCGCGCGTTTCAACCCATCGGCGATTACCGCTGCGTACGAGCCGGGGTCCGTCTTCAAACCGATCACGATGTCCGCGGCGATTGACGCCGGGGTCGTCGAACCGACGACGCGGTTCACCGATGCCGGGAGCGTGACGATCGGTGGCTACACGATCACGAACACGGACTCCCGCGTGTACGGGGAGCGGACGATGGCGGACGTCCTCCGGTTCTCGATCAACACCGGTGCCGTCTTCGCCGCGCGTACGCTCGGCATGGAGCGGTTCCGGTCAACCGTCGAGCGGTTCGGGTTCGGGCATCGGACCGGTATCGAGCTCGCCGGCGAGGTTGCTGGGGACACGGGAAACCTCCGGCGGCCAGAGGAGGTGTACCTCGCGACGGCATCATACGGGCAGGGGATTGCGGTCACGCCACTCCAGCTCGCGGCGGCGTACGCGGCGATCGCGAACGGCGGGCAGTACGAGCAGCCGCACGTCGTCGAGGCGTTCGAGTATCCGGATGGGACGCGCCGTCGGGTGGAACCACGCACGGTCCTGCGCGCGGTGAGTAACCGGACGGCGACGCTCGTCCAAGGGATGCTCGTGTCAGTGGTCCAGGAGGGGTACCCGAAACGCGCGGGCGTCGCCGGGCACCGCATCGGGGGGAAGACCGGCACCGCGCAGATCCCGCTCGGCGACCGCCCGGGCTACTCGTCCGACACCATTCACACCTTCGCAGGATTCGGACCGGTCGAGGCGCCGACGTTCGCCATGGTCGTCCGCATCGACCGCCCGAAGCGCCGGTTCGCCGACTCCACCGCCGCGCCGTTGTTCGGGGAGATCGCAAAGTTCATTCTGGAGTATGATGGAATAGCCCCCGAAATGACTAATTTCTAATTGTTCTAATTTCTAATCAATGACCAATTCCCAATGACCCAATGACGAGCGTACGAATCCAATGCTGGATATTGGACATTTGGACATTGGGGTTTGATTAGGTCAATTAGAAATTAGAAATTAGAAATTCAATCCTGTGCGTCATGTTCTGCAAGCGGTCCTCTCCTACCTCGCCCGCGCGGTCATTCACCGGCAGCGGCCGTTCATCGTTGGCGTCACCGGGAGCGTGGGGAAGACGTCGGTGAAGGAGGCGATCCGCGCGGTGCTCGCGGTGGAACGGAGCGTCCGAAGCGCGCCGAAGAACTACAACAACGAAATCGGCTTCCCCATCGCGATCATCGGAGGGCACGCGCCCGGGCGGTCGCCGTGGCGCTGGGTATCCGTCATCGCTCGCGGGATCGGTCTCGCGATCACTCGCACCCTGCGATACCCCGAGTCGCTCGTGCTCGAGTATGGAGCCGATCACCCCGGCGATCTCACGGTGCTCACGCGCATCGCGTCGCCATCCGTTGGGGTCATCACCGCGGTCGGCCCCGCGCACACGGAATACTTCCGTACCGTCGAGCGCGTCATCGCGGAGAAGCGGCGCCTCATCGTGGCGCTCCCACGCGATGGCATCGCAGTGCTCAACCGCGACGACGAGAACGTCTACGCGATGCGCGATCGTACCCATGCGCGGGTCGTCACGTATGGGTTCCATCCAGAATCAGACGTACGGGGGGTAGAGTACCAGGTAACCTACGAGCAAGGGTCAGGTGTCAGGGGTCAGGTGTCAGGGGTTGTGTCGACCGGCATCGCCTTCAAGGTCGTGGCGGGCGGGAGCACGGTGCCGGTGCACCTCATGGGGTGCATTGGGCGCGGACACGCGTCGTCCGCGCTCGCGGCGGTCGCGGTCGGCACGGCGCTCGAGATGCACCTCGTGGAGATCGCACACGCGCTCGCGGCGTACGAGCCGCCGCCCGGCCGCATGCGGGTCCTCGGAGGGGTGAAGCACACCGTCCTCATTGACGACTCATACAACTCCTCTCCGCTCGCCGTCGCCGTCGCGCTCGAGGCGCTCGCTGAGGTGGCGACGGAGGGTCGTCGGTTCGTCGTCCTCGGGGACATGCTCGAGCTCGGTCCGCTCACGGAACACGAGCACGAGCATGTCGGGGAGCTCGTCGCGAGTCGGACGTTCGAGTACCTCGTGACGGTCGGTGAGGCGAGTCGGCATACTGCCGCCGGGGCCCGCGCCGCAGGAATGCCAACCGATCGCGTGCTCGAGTTTCGAACTGCACCCGAGGCTGCGCGGTATGTTCAGGATCTCCTCCAACCGGGCGACGTCGTCCTCGTGAAGGGGTCGCAGGGTATGCGGATGGAACGCGTTGTCAAGGAGCTCATGACGGAGCCGCTCCGAGCGGCGGATCTCCTCTGTCGTCAGGACGAGGAGTGGTTGCAAAGGTAAGAGGGAAGAGGTAAGAGGGAAGAGGTAAGCCGCCATCGTCTAGCCTGGTCTAGGACGTCGCCCTCTCACGGCGAAAACTGGGGTTCAAATCCCCATGGCGGTAGTTGGTAGTAACACAACACCCGAGTGGCACGTGCGACACGGGGTTCCCCGCCATAGGCGGGTCCCCTCCAGAGGCGGGCAAGCGCCTCTGGCGGAAAATCCCGGTGGCGGTATGATCCCGCATGACGTTCATCCCTGAGGATTTCCCGAATTTTGAGCAGCAGGAAGCCCGCCTCGAGCGGGCTCTCGCTGCGTTTCCCCCCACTGATCAGGAGCGCATTCGTGCTGCGCATACGTTCGCCGCGCGCGCGCACGAAGGGCAGGAACGACATGGACCTGGCCACATCCCGTACCTCATCCATCCCATCCGTGTCGCCTGTTCGCTCGTTGATGAATTCCGTGAGGTGGACGCCGATGCGTTCGTCGCGGCGCTCCTCCACGATGTCGTCGAGGACTGCGGGGTGACGATTGGTGAGATCGAACGGCGGTTCGGGCCGCGTGTGCGCCGCGCCGTCGCTGCGCTCACGTGGAGGAAGGGGACCGATGCGAAGTGGCAGCAGGCAGCGGTCATGCGTCGGCAGGCGCGCGCCACTCGACTCATCAAGGCGTCCGATGTCATTGATAACAGCCGGGCCATGTGGCAGGTTGATGGTCGCTCTCGTGTCCTCCGGTTGCTCTACGGCTATGGCCACTGGGGCCGCTCGATCGTCGAGAGCCTCGGCGCTCCCGCAACCATCTTTCTCGATGCGGCGCTCGCGAAATCAACGACGCTCCACTTCGAAAAGGATCCGGATCCACCGCTCACGCCGAACGCCGGTGCGGAGCTTGCCATCGAGATGGTCTCGTTCCTGCACCGCCTCCCGACGACGGCATCGTACGCTCGGTACCCCATCCGGACGCACGTCGTGACGTCGCGGGACGATCTCGTGGATCTCGTCCGACGGTACGCCGTTCCGTACCTTCGTCCCAGCGACCTCCTCGCGATCTCCGAACGCATCGTCGCGATCACGCAGGGTCGTGCGTTTCCGATCAGCGCAATCACCCCATCGTGGTGGGCGCGGTTTCTCGTCCGCTTCGTCACGAAGTCGCCGTATGGGATCGGGCTCGGGAGCCCATGGACCATGGAGCTCGCGATCCGCGAGGCCGGCCTCCCTCGCATCCTCCTCGCCGCTGCGGTTGCTGCGATCACGAAGCCGTTCGGTATCCGTGGTCTCTTCTACCGCGTGGTTGGCAAACACATCAACGCCATCGACGGCCCGTGCGACTACACACTTACGATTCCGTTTGGGCAGCAGAGCCATGCTCCTTCCCTTAGGGTAAGGGGAGGGTGGGAGGGGTTACGCTCCGATGGTAACTCCCCCTCACCCCCTCTTACCCTAAGAGGGGGAAAAGGAGGCGAGGAGGGGTTACGCGAACGCTACGCCAAACTCGGCCCGAAGGATCCTGAAGGCACCGCCACGCGTCTGGCTCGGGAGATTGGCGTCGACGTCGCCATCATTGACGCGAACGACATCGGCGTGAATGTCCTCGGCGTCTCTGAGGGCGTCGACCGATCATTCGTCCGATCGGTATTCAAAGATAATCCCCTCGGCCAGAGCGACGAACAGACGCCAATGGCCATTGTTCGCCCGGCGTCACTTTCGTAAATCCATGCGTGTGCTCCTCATCGATAACGGGACTCGATATCTCCCCGAGCTCCATCGACTGCTCGAGAATGACGACGTCGAGACCGTCGCCTGGTCGTCGGTTCCATTGGAGGGAGACCATGCGTACGACTGCTGCGTTCTCTCCGGTGGACATACGTTCCCTGTGGTGGGACACGAGACGCAGCTCGCGCGAGAGTTTTTGCTCGTCCAAACGATCACGGTTCCCGTGCTCGGTATTTGTTTTGGATTCGAGATCATCGCCCGTGCATTTGGGGCGCTGCTCGTGGAACAGCAGGCAAGCGAACGGGGGATGCTCGACATCGAGCCGCTGCAGCAGCATCCGATATTCTCTGGGCTGCGTACGTTTCGTGTGTTCGAAAATCATCGATGGGTCGTTCAGTGGCTTCCAGACGACCTCGTAGGACTGGCACGTTCCCGTGACGGCTTTGAGATCGTTCAGCACCGTGATCGTCCCATCATCGGCTTTCAGTTCCACCCCGAGATGTTCCCGGAGCGATCTGACGGGGACGATCTCTTCCGGAATCTTTTTTCCATGTGGCGATCTCGCGCATGAAGGGTTTAGCACTCGCTTGACGTGACTGCTAATGGTGGTACGTTGGGAATAGGCTCGCATGTATGCAGCTAGATAACCGAAAAATCACCATTCTCTTTGAGGCGATCGAAACGTACGTCCGCTCCGCGGATCCGGTGGCCTCGCAGGCCATCGTGGATGCACGGGTGGTGGACGCGAGTCCAGCGACGGTGCGGAGCGAGATGCAGGCGCTCGAGGGCGCCGGCTACCTCGTACAGCCGCATACATCTTCTGGGCGCGTGCCCACGGAGATGGCGTATCGACTGTACATCGCGTACCTCCAGCAGCAGCAGATCGCGCTCCTGGATGATGTCCGCGATGCCGTGGCCCATGTGCTCGCGGTGGAGCATGAGGCGCGGGTGATTGCGAAAGCGATTGCGCGTTCACTTGCGGCGTCTGCAGCACAGGCGATCGTCGTGGGGTTTGCGCGGGGCGATGCGTACGCGACTGGCCTCGCGCACCTCGTCGTGCAGCCGGAATTTCAGGACCACGAAACACTGCAGGAGTTTTCGAGCGCGGTGGATCACCTCGACGAGACACTCGAGACGCTCGATGCGATGCTTAATGGATCCCCCCGCGCCGTGCTCGGCAGCGAGAATCCGTTTGGTCGGCGTTGTGGAACGGTAGCGACACACCTCGCGCTTCCGGAGGGGAACACGATCACGCTCGGGATTGTCGGCCCCATGCGCATGGCGTACCAGCGTCACCTCGGGATTCTCGAGTCGGTCCGCGCATCAACGAACAGCGCTTCGTATGCCCGGCAGGACAACTTCGAATGAGATCGACACGAGACGCCGAGTACGTTCTTCCGGGGTGAGTGAGCGTCGCCGATTGTTCGTAAAGCAGCTTCATGAATACAGAACGACGCTGCGAGGCGTAATTCGAAGTTGTACTGCCGGGTATGGATGACGCGAAACCGACGGATGCCGTCGAGGATCCGCACGCGGCATGCCAGCAACAAGTCACGGATGCCGAGGCGAAATGGAAGCGGGCACTGGCGGATTATCAGAATCGCGAAAAAGAACTCGCGCGTGAGCGCGAGGACTTCACGAAGTTTTGTACGGTGGGGCTCATCCGCGACGTATTACCCCTCGGTGATGCGTTGCGGGCGGCGGGCGAAGGGCACGCGGAACTTCTGAAGCTCTTTGGAGATTTCCTGAAACGTCACGGTGTCGAATCCATTGGTGCAGTCGGCGATCGCGTGGACTATCTTCTCCACGAGGTTGTCGGGGCACGAACGGAGGACGGGAAGGAGGTCGGTACAATTCTTGAAGTAGCGCAGGTGGGGTATACGATGCACGGACGACTCCTGAGACCAGCGAAAGTGATCGTAGCGGAGTAGCGGGAATGGAAACGACCCCGCACGGAGCGGGGTCGTCGAGGGCGAGCGTGTCAGCGGTAGACGCTGACCATGAGCGCCACGAGGTCGCGGACCTGGAATGGAGATCCGGAGCGAAAAGCATCGGCTCGTCGTGCAAGCGTTTCCTGGAGCAGGATACGACGACCTTCATCTCGACACGCGGAGCCGAAGAGGAGTTGCCAGATGCGGAAGAAGTCGAAGAGCGACACGCCTACGCGCATGAGCTCCTCGAGATCGTTCTGCTGGGTGAGCGGGAGCGTGTACCCGACCTCCTGGAACACTTCTCGAATGCGCTGCATTGCCTGATGTTTGGTCACGAATGTGCCTGCTGCATTGCGGCGAGGAGGTCTCCGACGGTGGTCTCGGCGCCACGATGGTGGTCTTCGAGGGCGCTGGTGATCGGACCCGTCGTTGCTTCACGGAAGCAGACCCGATACACTTCGAACCACTCGAACGGCGTGAGCGGCTCCTCGCCACCCAGTCGCGCGAGCGGCCAGCTCTCGATGTCCGGCGCGAGGTCGCTGAACGGTGGGAGTTCGCCGGTTCGATTCGCGGTCACGACGCGCAGCGCCGTCGCGAACTTCTCCTTCGCTTCTTCTCTCGTCATGGCGATTCTCCTTGTCCAAGGTGCACGGAGACCGTACCATGGGATTCTGCGCGGGTCAAGCCAGTGCTTCCTGCGTGTCATCCTGAGCGGAACGAAGGATCCCACATCAACGATGTGAGATTTCTCGCTTCTCTCGAAATGACGAAGGGGAGGAATCGCATCCGCATATTCGTAGATTCGTGACCATTCGTGTATTCGTATACTTCGTGTATGAAGATCATCGGCATCGACCTCGGGACCTCGAACTCCGCTGCGTCCGTCATGCAGGGCGGATCGCCGGTCATCATTCCGGCTGCGGAAGGCACGACGATCGGCGGGAAGGCGTTCCCGTCGTACGTTGCGTTCACGAAAGACGGCCAGCTCCTCGTCGGCGAGCCGGCGCGTCGGCAGGCGGTCGCGAATCCGGACCGCACGTTCCAGGCGTTCAAACGGAAGATGGGGACGGATTTCACGTACAAGGTGGACGACAAGTCGTATACACCCCAACAGCTCTCCGCGTTCGTGCTCCAGAAGATCAAGAAGGACGCCGAGGCGTTCCTCGGCGAGCCTGTGGCGAAGGCGGTCATCACCGTCCCTGCGTACTTCGACGACAGCCAGCGGAGCGCGACGAAGGACGCCGGTGCGATCGCGGGGCTCGAGGTCGTCCGCATCGTGAACGAACCGACCGCGGCTTCGCTCGCGTACGGGCTCGACAAGGCGCAGGAGAAGGACCAGCACGTGCTCGTCTTCGATCTCGGCGGCGGCACGCTCGATGTCACGATCATGTCGTTCGGGCAGGGCGTGTTCGAGGTGGAATCCACCTCCGGTGACACCCACCTTGGTGGCACGGACATGGACAAAGCGCTCCTCGACTACTTCGCGGAGGAGTTTCAGAAAAAGGAAGGTGTGGATCTCCGGAAAGACCCCATGGCGCTCCAACGGCTCCGCGAAGCCGCGGAGAAGGCGAAGATCGAGCTCTCGACCGTGCTCGAGACCGAGGTGAACCTCCCGTTCATCACCGCGACGGCAGAAGGTCCGAAGCACATGCTCCTCAAGGCCACGCGCGCGAAGTTCGAGGAGCTCGTGCGTCCGATCGTCGAGCGCTGCCGCCAACCCATGGAGCAAGCGATCAAGGACGCTGGGAAGACCCCGCAGCAGGTCACGAAGGTCGTTCTCGTCGGCGGGCCGACGCGCATGCCGATGGTCCAGAAGTTCATTGAGGAATACCTCGGGTCGGGCAAGATCGAGCGCGGGGTGGACCCGATGGAGTGCGTCGCAAAGGGCGCGGCAATCCAGGGCGCGATCCTCGGCGGTGGTGACGGCGCGGGCGCGGCGAAGGATGTGCTGCTCCTCGATGTGACGCCCTTGACGCTCGGCATCGAGACGCTCGGCGGAGTCTCGACCCCGCTTATCAATCGAAACGCGACGATCCCGACTGCGAAGTCGCAGGTGTTCTCGACCGCCGCGGACAACCAGACGACGGTTGAGATCCACGTGCTCCAAGGGGAGCGGCCCATGGCGAAGGACAACAAGTCGCTCGGCCGGTTCATCCTCGATGGGATTCCACCGTCGCCGCGTGGCATGCCGCAGGTGGAGGTGACGTTCGACATTGATGCGAACGGGATTCTCACGGTGTCTGCGAAGGACAAGGCCACGTCGAAGGAGCAGAAGATCACGATCTCGGGCTCCTCGCGGCTCGAGAAGGATGAGATTGAGCGGATGAAGAAGGAAGCCGAGCAGTTCGCGGAATCAGACCGGAAGCAGAAGGAGCTTATTGAGCTCCGGAACCAAGCCGAGCAGGTGATCTACGCCGCGGAGAAGTCACTGAAGGACCTCGGGGACAAAGTGGACGCGGCGACGAAAACCGAGGTCGAGGAGAAAGTTCGGAAGATCAAGGAGGTGAAGGACGGGCAAGACGCCGGCGCACTCAAGAAGGCGATGGACGATCTCCAGCCCGCGCTCTCGAAGATCGGCGAGGCGATGTACAAGCAGGCGAAGGAGCAAGGAGGCAAGGAGGCAAAGGGGTCGGAAGATGGTGACGGGAAGGCAAAGGACGCGGATTTTGAGGAGAAGAAGAAGTAGTTTGTGAAATTGAGATGGTAGCAATTCTTCCCGTTCCCTCCCCTTGGAGCAAGGGGAGGTTAGGAGGGGTTAGAGATCGTCCGTAACCCACCCTGACCCTCCCTTACCCCAAGGGAGGGAAATACCATTATCCTCGTCATGACCCAACGTATGGATTTTTCTACAGTTTCAAATTGGTAACGCCGGTCTGATGGTCATCGGACCGGCGTTTTCCTGTTCGTTGTACGCGGTGTGCTACGCTATCGATACTATGGCTCGCGATTACTACGACATCCTCGGCGTCTCGAAGTCCGCATCCACGGACGACATCAAGCGTGCGTTTCGGAAGCTCGCGCAGGAGCACCATCCGGATAAGGGGGGCGACCCGGAGAAGTTCAAGGAGGTGAATGAGGCGTACCAGGTGCTCTCGGATGCGGAGAAACGCGGCCAGTACGACAAGTACGGGCAGACGTTCGAGCAGGCACGCAGCCAGGGCGGCTTCGGCGGCTTCGAGGGCTTCCGCGATTTCTCGACGTGGGCCGAGGCGAGCGGCGTGAACTTTGAGGATCTCTTCTCGGGTATCTTCGGTGGGGGGCTCGGCGACCTCTTCGGGATGGGATCGCGTGGCGGAGCCGCCCGCCGCAGGCGGGGTCGCGATCTCGAGGTCGCGTTCGAGCTCGATTTTAAGGACGCCGTGTTCGGCGTGAAGAAGACGCTCTCGCTCGAGCGTCGCGTTGACTGCACCGCATGCAGCGGCTCCGGCGCAGAGAAGGGCACGAGCATCAAGGCGTGTGATCGGTGCGGTGGCTCCGGTCGCGTGCGGAGCATGCAGCAGACGATCTTTGGGACGTTCCAGTCCGTCACGACCTGCCCGACGTGCGAGGGCGCCGGCCGCGTGCCGGAGCAGCAGTGCCGGACCTGTCGCGGGAGTGGGACAGAACTCCGGACCGACGAGGTGCCGATCGAGATCCCCGCCGGCATTGAGGAGGGGATGACGCTCGAGGTGCGCGGCGGCGGCGAGGCCGCAGGTCGCGGCGTGCCCGCCGGTAGCCTCTACGTTCACCTCCGCGTTCGTCCGGATGAACGGTTCGAGCGCGACGGTGACACGATCCATTCGCGAGTCGCCATCACCGCAGCGCAGGCCGCACTCGGTAACCGCGTGACCGTGCCGACGGTTGATGGCGACGTCGAACTCAAGATCCCGACGGGCACGCAACCCGGTGATCAACTGCGCCTGAAGGGCAAGGGCGTGCCGAAGTCACGGGGCTTCGGTCGCGGCGACCACATCGTGACCATTGAAGTGGCGATTCCAAAGAAGCTATCGAGGAAGCACCGGGAGCTCTGGGAACAACTCCGAGAAAGCGGCGAGGAATAGTGGTATACTGGGTGTGTGGACAACCCATAGCTTCATTGTTTTCGTTCGCCTTCAGCTCACTCCATTGTTTCATTGTTCATCGTTCGACAATGAAGCAATGAAACAATGAAGCAATGAAACAATGTTCGCCTTCCTTTCTCGGCTCAACTTCTCCTCCCCGACCTGGGACCTGTTCATCTTCCTGTTCTTCATCGTCTTCTCGTTGCTCTACGGGTTCTCGCTCGGGCGCGACCGCATCATCGCGATCATCGTGTCCATCTACATGGCGCTCGCGGTCGTGCACGCCGCGCCATTCCTCTCGGGCCTCGAGGGGCGAACGCTCCAACTCGCGGTCGGCCCGTACTTCGCATTCCGCGTCACGCTCTTCCTCGGCGTCTTCCTCCTGATCTTTTTCCTCCTCTCGCGGAGCGCGGTCATGGGGACCATCGGGGGCGCGGATGCGCAGGGTCGGCTGTGGGAGGTCGTGCTGTTCAGCTTCCTCCACGTCGGGCTCCTCATCTCCGTGACGCTCTCCTTCCTCCCACGGCTCATCACGGATCAGTTCGCGATCCTCACGCGCGTCATCTTCCTCTCGGAAATCGGGAAGTTCGTGTGGGTCGTGCTCCCGATCGCGGCCATGGTGCTCGTGCGACGGCCGCGTACCGCGTTGCGGTGATACGGATATGCGGATCTTTCGCAGATATGCGGATACGCGGATCGCGGATGTGATCAGTCGTGCGGTCGGCATTGCGGTGCTCGCGGTAGTAGGGCTCTCATTGGTTCATGTCGCCGGGGCGGTGGAGTGGGCGGAGCCGACCGCGATTCCACCATCCGCGAACCCGCCGGGATTCGTGTGGACGCGCTCACCATCGAATCCTGCGCAGCCCGGCGGACAGTTCCACGTCGCGGGTGCCGGGAAGCTCGGCGGGCTCCTCGAGGCGCTCTCCGGTGCAGTGTTCGGGAGCGCGACGTTGGATCTCGGCACGCTCTCCGAGGGTCAGAATGTCATGTTTGGGAGCGCGAAGTACTCTGCCGCACATCCGACCGGCGACGCGCTCCTCCTCCTCCAGACCGCGAGCGATGCGACGCCGCCAGTGATGACTGATCGATTACGGATTGACCGCGACGGGAACGTCACCGCCCCCGGTCGGGTTGCCGGTGCACAGCTGTGTATCGGTGCCGGTGCGGGAGCTGATTGTAAGACGTCATGGCCCTCCGGCACGATCACCGGTGTGACCGCGGGGTCGAACCTCACCGGCGGCGGGTCGTCCGGGAACGTGACGATCGGACTCAGCCCAACCCCGACGTTCGGCGCGCTCTCGGTCGCGAAGATTGGGGATCCGTTGTCGAGCGGGAACCTTACCGTCGCCGGGTGTCTCGGTCCGGTGCTCGTTGGACGGACGACCCCTGGGTTCCAGGGGAACATCGGTGGATCGCCGGGGTACGTCTCAGCGAATGCGAAATGCAATGACGCCATTACTGGGAGCCACGTCTGTACGACCGCAGAGATATTGAACTCGATCAACTGCGGTGCGATCGCGAACGCAGGAGTTGCGAACGAGACCGATATGTGGATCGCGAACCTCGCCCCGTCGCTTCCGACACCGACGAACGACTGCGTCGGGTGGACGAATGCCTCGAGCGACTGGTGGGGAATTAAGTGGCGATTGAACACGACGACCGGCGGTGGCGCGTTCGCGGAGCGGTGTTCCACATCACTTCCATTTGCGTGTTGTCGCTAGGCTAACGCCATCACGGATATGCGAATTCTTCGCGGATTTACGGATATGCGGATCGTTACGTTGGTGGTCGCGGTCGTGATCGTCGGGCTTGCAGCTTGGGGCTTGCAGCTCGGAGCTTCGCCAGTGGCGCTCGCGCAGCAGACGTGTCCGGCTGGCCAGACGTACTGCCCGAGCGGGGCGTACGCCGGGCAGTGCCGTGCGAATACGGCGACGTGCACGGGTGGCAGCTACACTGCGTGCGGTGGCTGCGTGTGCCCGGCAGGGCAGGTGCTCTGTGGGACAACCTGCCAAGCGCCGAAGCGTTGTCCGGATACCAACCGTTCGACCGCCGATCAGTGCGCTGCATCCGATGCCGCGAGCTGCGGCGCGTGCGCGAGCGGGTACACGCTGGATTCCGGCACGTGCGTGTTACAGGCGCCCGTCATCCTCGCTCCGCTGAACCCGCAGGAGCGCTCCTCCGATAAATCGGCAATCAACGTCGTGCAGGGTGGGAGCGGTCTCCTCTTCAACCTCCAGGCGCAGAGCGGTACGAATACTGCGACGCGGAAGCGGGTGCTCGCGGTTGACAAGACCGGTCTCATGGTCGGGTTTGATCCGAACACCGCGAAAAATGGAGCGGATTTCCGGAACGAGGACGGCACGTTCATCGCTGGCGGACAGAACCTCATCTATGGGATTGCGAAGGCGGTCGGTCTTGAACCGGCGCTCGATGCGCTCCTGCTCCTCCAGACGAAGGAGGCGGACGGGAACACCGTGGATCGCGTTCGCGTGACCGGAGCGGGAGATCTCACCGCGTCGGGGAATGTGCGCGGATCCCAGCTCTGCATCGGTGGGGACTGCAAGTCATCGTGGTCTTCGGTCGCGCCGGCAGGCGTCCTCCTCCAAGCAACGACGCCTGGGGAGCAGCAGACCGGGAATTTCAGTGTGAGCGGAACCGGACGCGTGGGGACACTCATTGCGAGCGGCGCTGGCACCCTTGGTTCGCTCACCATCGGGAGCGGGGGTGCGGTGAATCTCCAAGGCGCGATGACCTCGAACGCGTCGTGGATCAGCGGCGGCGCAACCGGCACGACGCCACCAGCGCTCCGTTTTGTCGCCGATGGCGACATCGTGCTCATTCCGAAGAATACCGGTACGGGGAGAGGGCTCACGGTGTGGCAGGGTGCCAGCGACCCAACCATTGCCAGCTACGCGAAGCTTTGGCATGACGGGACGAACACGTACCTCGGGGATACGACGAATGACACGACACAGGCGCTGCGCATCAGCGGGCCGGACGCCGGCGTGCCGGGCACGGCAACGGTGGGGTCCCTCACCCTCGCGACCGGCGGGACCATGAATCTCCAGGAGGGCGATATCGTCAGGGCGGATACCATTGGCGCTGGAACGACACCCTCTGCGCGTCCGTTCATTGATTTCAGCGACGGGTACCTCACCGTTGCTCCAAGCAATGCCGCGTGGGGCATCGTGCTCAAGAATAGCGACTTCAATGTTCCGGGGTATGCGCACCTCTGGCACAACGGCACGAAGGTCATCCTGAATGACGAGAACAGCAATGCGTCGCAAGGCATCCAGCTCGATGGGAACAACCTTGCCGTGAGCGGGACGCTCGACGTTGCTGCCGGCATCCAAGCGGGATCTGGGAACGTGAACATCATCGACAGCACCGGCAAGATTCCCGCGATTTCCTCGACGTACCTCGCGAACCTCTCCGGCGCGAACCTCACGAGCCTCAACGCATCGAACCTCGGGAGTGGGACGGTTCCATCCGCGCGACTCCCATCCGGGCTCCTACAGAATCCGATCGATGGCGGGGCGAGCGCTCTCGGGCCATGGCTGACGATCCAGGGTGGTGCGAATGTTGTCGAAAACATCGCGTTGCGGCTCTACGATGCTGGTACCGCAAATGGGAACATGAGCACACTGGAATTCGCACATAACACGGGGAGCGGCCCTGGAATGCTCGCGTACATCAAATCCGTCAACGTGGGCGCGAATGCGTCTGGTGGTGCCGCGCTGAAGCTCGTGACCGCGTCGAATAACGCAGGTGCGTTCAACGCCGACCAGCTCGTGCTCCGTCCCGATGGGAATGTGCGGGTAAGTAACGATCTCTCGCTCGGTGGTGGCGACATCCTCATCGACCCCGGTGAGCACCTGAACATCACGGCGCCGGGCGGCGACGCGCACCTCGGCGGACTCGCACGGCTCCGCGTCGGCGGCCTCGCGATCACCGATAACCTGAGCGCGATCGTCCCCACTCGTGGGATATCGGTGTCGTCGCAGGGCACTGCGACGTTCGACGGCCCGGCGGCGTTCAACAACAGTGCGACGTTCGGCAGCAGTGTGACGGTCGATGGGCAATCGGTGCTCCGCGGTCGGAGCGTCGTGAACTCGACGTGTTCCACGGTTTCATGTTCGGCGACCTGCTCGAGTGGATGGACGGTGATGAGTGGTGGCTGCTCGACCGGGGATGGGTCGATTCGGCGATCGTACCCGGCGAGCTCGACGCAGTGGACCTGCGAGCGGACGTCCTCCGCGAACACCGTCACCGCGTACGCGGTCTGCGCGAAGCTGTAGTGATCCAATGGCGCTCCAGCTCTACAATTCGTTCACGAAGACGGTCGAACCGTTCCGACCCCTGAAAGGTCGGACGGTTCGCATGTACACGTGCGGCCCGACCGTGTACGACTACGCGCATATCGGGAACCTCCGCACGTACCTCTTCGAGGACGTCTTGAAGCGCGTGCTCATCGCGAACGGCTACCGCGTCCGGCACGTCATGAACATCACGGACGTCGGCCACCTCACCGGCGACGTGGATGAAGGCGAGGACAAGATGGAGCTCGCAGCCGCGAAGCAGCGGAAGAGCGCGAGGCAACTCGCGGCATTCTACACGCGAGCATTCCTCAAGGACCTCTCGCGCTTAAACGTCCTCCCCGCCGATGAGCTGCCGCGGGCGACGGCGTACATCCCCGAACAAATCGCACTCGTCCGACGGCTCGAACGGCGTGGGTACGCGTACGTGACAAGCGATGGCGTGTACTTCGATACGTCGAAACTCGCCTCCTACGGGAGCGCGTTCGCAAAGAATTTCTCCCCTTCCACCGCAGTGGAGGGGGAGCGAGAGGGGGTGACGCACGCACGCATCACCGTGAACCCCGAGAAACGTTCCCCGCACGACTTCGCGCTCTGGAAGCGAACCCCGCCGGGCGTGAAGCGTCAGATGGAGTGGGATTCCCCGTGGGGTCGCGGGTTCCCTGGGTGGCATCTCGAGTGCTCCGCAATGGGACACGCGCTCCTCAGGCAACCGTTCGACATCCATTGTGGTGGGATTGACCACATCCCAATTCACCACACGAATGAGATCGCGCAGTCCGAGGCTGCGTATGGGAAGCCGCTCGCGGCGTTCTGGCTCCACGGCGCGTTCCTCACCGTCGAAGGGAAGCGCATGGGGAAATCCGAAGGGAACCTCGTCACCGTTGACGAGGTCATCCGACGCGGATCCGACCCACTCGCGTACCGCTACCTCGTGCTCGGGGCGCACTATCGCTCGCCACTCAACTTCACGTGGGAGTCGCTTGCTGGGGCGCAGTCGGCGCTTGACAAACTTCGTGAAATTTGTCGCGCATTGCCTACCCCCCCACGCACCCCCTCCCCGAGGGAAGGGGGGAAACAAAGAATTTCTCCCCCTCCAGTTTGGAGGGGGAGCGAGAGGGGGTGGCCCGCGATGAGCAAAGAGGCGCGAGAGGTCGCGGAGCGTCTTCGCGCCGCGTTCAATGACGACCTCGACACGCCGAAGGCGCTCGCGGTGGTGTGGGAGGCAGTGCGGCAACAGGGCAGTGCGGCAGAACTTTCGATGATCATCGCATACGCGGATCAGGCGTTCGGGCTGGACCTCGCCGCGTACCTCGGGAAACCGCTCCGTATTCCCGCGGCAGTGCGGAAGCTTGTCGCTGCCCGTGAGGATGCACGGTTGCGGAAGGACTGGGCGCGTGCGGATGTCTTGCGCGCGCAAGTCGGAGCGCTCGGGTGGAGCGTGGAGGATACGAAGGGAGGGCCGATGGTGAAACGCTCCGCGTGATACTATTGGAGGAAGGAGTAGAGGAGTAAAGGGATAAAGGAGTAGGGGAATACGTCCTTTACACCCCGTACACCTTTTACGCCTCTATCCCTCAAGATCGGTATGCCCGAGCCAATCCCCGAACCGCAACCCGGAGCGCTCGAGCGCGTCACGCAGCAGTTGGAATCCCCCGCGGCAGCGGAAGCGCCAGTACCATCGGCAGAGGCGCCACCAGCACCCCTCGCAGCCGCTGCGGCGCCGACGCCAGTCGCGCGGCCGGCCGCCGTGGAGAAGTCCCCGCTCCGTGAGGACATCGAGGCCGCGCTCGCCGACGAGCAGCTCCAGCGGATCTACGCGGGTCTCCCCCCGGTCACACAGGGGAAGTTTCGCGATGCCGGCGAAGCGCTCGCAGCTCGGCTCGAGCAGATGCTCACGACCGGAAAGCTCGACCTCCGCGTCGCGCACGGCGGCATCACAAGCTGGCTGTCCATCATCCCGCGGACGAACCCGTGGTTCCTCCTCCAAGAGGCGAAGGCGAAGACGGACGCTATCCTCGCGCTCCAGGCGAGGAGGCAATGACGAATTTCTAATTTCTAATTTCTAAATAATGTCCAATACCGAAATCCCAATGCCCGAAACATTCGATCATTGGGTATTGGTGCTTGGGGTTTGATTAGGAATTAGAAATTAGAGCAATTAGAAATTTTCTCCTGTGCCCGACCTGTCCACTGCCATTGTCATCGTCGGAATACTCGTCGGCGTTGTCCTCCTTGGCCTCATCGCGCTCTTCGCGTTGCGTTCGTACCTCCGGAGCCACGCGTCACTTGGGCGGACGTTCGACATGGTTGTCCTCCAGATCCTCGTGCCGAAGGAGGGCGTCGGGAAGGAAGGTGAGCAGGTGAAGGAGGGGATTCAGAAGATCCAGGAGGCGATCGCGAGGACCGAGGCGTTCTTCACGTCGATCGGCGGCTTGAAGGCGCAGCGGGGCCTCAGAGCATGGTTCACGGGGCGCGGTGACCACTTCGCATTCGAGATCGTCGCTGCCGGCGGCCAAGTGAAGTTCTTCATCGCAGTGCCGCGAGGGTCGCAGTCCTATCTCGAGGAGCAACTCCACGCGCAGGAGCCGAACGCGTACATTGAACCAGCTCGCGACTACAACATTTTCCAGCCAAGTGGCGTCATCCTCGCCCGCACGCTCTCCTTCAAACGCCCGAGCTACTTTCCGGTGAAGTCGTACAAGAAGCTCGAGGTCGATCCCCTCAATGCGCTCGCGAATGCGATGAGCAAGGTGACCGAGATGGATGGCGCGGCGCTCCAGTACATCGTGCGTTCCGCGCGGAAGGAGTGGCGCTCGGGAGGGGTCCGCATCGCGCGGAAGATGCAGCAGGGGATGAGCCTCGAGAAGGCGTCGAAGGGCGGGTTCTGGAAGGCGATCAGTGGCGGGTTCGCGGCTGCGTCCGGTAGCAAGAGGAAACCCGGCGAGCCTGACAAACCCTACCAGCTCTCGCCGATGGAGCAGGAGGTCGTGAAGGGGCTCGAGGAGAAGGCGACGAAGTTTGGCATCGACGTGAACGTCCGCATCGTCGTTTCTGGGGCCGACCGCATGCGCGCGCAGACCGAGCTCGACTCTGTCACGCGGGCGTTCTTCCAGTACAACGTCCCGCAGTACGGGAACATGTTCGTCGCAAGCGGTGCGTCGTCGAAGGCGAAGCTCATCCGGCAGTTCATCTACCGCCACTTCGATGAACGGAGAAGGATCGTGCTAAGCGTCGAGGAGATGGCGAGCGTCTGGCACCTCCCGCTCCCGACCGCCGAGACGCCGAACATCCAGTGGCTCGTCGCCCGCCGGCTCTCCCCGCCGGTCAACATGCCGCAGGAGGGGATCATCATGGGGGAGTCCGTCTACCGCGGCCGGCGCGTGCTCGTGCGCATGAAGCCCGCGGATCGCCGACGCCATGTCTACCTCATCGGTGGCACCGGCACCGGGAAGACGACGATCATGGAGAACATGTGCGCGCAGGACATCCGGTCCGGCGAGGGGGTCTGCGTCATTGACCCGCACGGCGAGTTCGCTGAGCACATGCTCGCGAACGTGCCGCGGGAGCGCGCGGACGACGTCATCTACTTCGATCCTGCGGACGTCGAGCGGCCGATCGGGTTGAACATGCTCGAGGCGGACACGCCGGAGGCGGCGGACTTCGCGACACAGGAGATGATCTCAATCTTCTACAAGCTCGTGTCTGATCCGAGCATGATCGGTCCGATGTTCGAACACTACATGCGGAACGCGATGCTCACGATGATGTCGGACCCGAAGGAGCCGGGGACGCTCGTCGAGATCCCGCGCATCCTCACGGATCCCGCGTACCAGAAGCTGAAGCTCAAGACGGTCACCGACCCGATCATCCGCGCGTTCTGGGAGAAGGAACTCCCGCAGACGAGCGGGCAGACGAAGGGCGAGATGCTCCCGTACCTCGTGTCGAAGATTGGCCGGTTCATCGAGAACACGATGATGCGGAACATCATCGGCCAGCAGCACTCCGGGTTCGACTTCCGCGAGGTCATGGATAAGAAGAAGATCCTCCTGTGCAACCTGAGCAAGGGGAAGATCGGTGAGATGAACTCGAACCTCCTCGGGCTCATCCTCATCACGAAGCTCCAGATCGCCGCGCTCGCGCGCGCGGATCAGCCCGAGGAGCATCGGCCAGACTTCTTCTGCTACATGGACGAGTTCCAGAACTTCGTGACGGACTCCATCGCGACGATCCTCTCGGAGGCGCGGAAGTACCGGCTGAACCTCATCATGGCGCACCAGTACGTCGCGCAGCTCGTGAAGCAGAACGACACGCGCGTGCGCGACGCGGTGTTCGGGAACGTCGGGACGATCGTCGCGTACCGGATCGGCGTGGACGACTCCGAGCTCATCGCGAAGCAGCTCGCACCGGTCGTCACAGAGTTCGACGCGCTGAACATCGAGAAGTACAACGCGTACATCCGGCTCATGATCGACAACACCGCGCAGCGTGCGTTCAACATGCGCGTGTTCCCACCGTCGAAGGGCGACGCGAAGATCCTCGAGGCCCTGAAGCAGCTCTCGCGGTTGAAGTACGGCCGCGACCGCGCCATCGTCGAGGCGGAGGTGCTCGAGCGCTCTCAGCTGTCCTGAATTCCTTGACGAGCGCAGCATTCCTTGGTACACTGAAACTCTATGGCTCTACCAGCACGAGCAGGGCGACCGGAGGCGGTTCCGCCACTGCCGAAGGAGGAAGTGCGCGGGAAAACGATCGAGATCACGTCAGGAGGTCCGCCTGGCGGCCCTCCCCCACCGCCGGAGCGACCAGAGGTGACGGCGGAGGACCCCCGCGAGGCCATCCGTCGAGAGATCATTGATCGCTACCTCTGGCCGGAGGAGATCCAGTCAGTCGAACGCGGCGAACGCCCACACCGCGCAGAGGAGGCCGCGCAGCTCCGTGAGTGGCTGCGCAGCGTTGACGTCGAGCAGACGTACCGCGACGACGACTACTACGCCCAGCACTTCGGGGATGAGTTCGGCTTCACGCGTCTCAGCCGCTCGAAAGACGGCGAGGAGCTCAAGCACGCGTTCATCGAGCGCGTGGTGCTCGAGAAAGAAGCGAAGCTCCGCGGGACAGATTCCGCGATGCAGATCCTCGGCATCGCGCGGATGGCGGATGGGAGTCTCCGATTCCACGGCGGCGATCGCCCGCATGAGCAGGGCGACCCGATCGACCAGCTCGTTGCGCACGCGCTCATCACCGGGTACGAAACGGCAATGTGGTTGAAGGATCCAAAGCAGCGCCAAGAAGCACGGGCACGCATCGTGCGCGACAGCTACCGACTCCTCGGACGTGTGCCGGATATCGAGATCAACCTCGACGATCTCATCGAGACACAGGAGCTCGTCGGTCCGGAGCCAGGTCCGGAGGATGTTCGGCGAGCGATGAGCGCCGAGGAGGCAGCACTGCGGAGGCGCCTCGCGCAGATCCAAAAGGAGCGCGACGCGTTGCTCGCTGATTCCAAGGCATCAGACTGGATGCGAAAGCAGATCACCGAGCAGTACGGTCGCGATATCGCTGAGCTCGAGCAGCGCCTCGCGCAGCTCCAGCAGCGAGAGGCCGCACCAGAGACGACTGGCGCAGACGATGAAGAGGCTGCGCGACTGCGGGGTCGCATCGAAAACATGCGCAAGCAGCTCGCGGTGAATGAGCAGAACCCGATCCTCTCGGAATCCATGCGTGAGAGCCTCCGGCAGAAGATCGAAGCAGACATTGTCGCGCTTGAGGCGGAGATCGCGAAGCGTCAGGGCGCGCGAGCGCCGGGGAAACCGGAGTTTCCTGCCGAGGGCATCGAGATTACCTTTGACGAACTTGAGACCGCGCCGGTCAGCCCGACGCTCTCGCCAGAGGCGGTGAAGACCGCGCGGGATGCCTACGCCACTGAGGCGAAGAAGCCGAGCCGGTGGGAGCGTCTGACGAAGGTCATGGGTGGTGCCCTGCGGGGCATGTGGGACGAAGCTCGGCACTTCGGCCGCTCGCTCATGGACGCGCGGTGGTGGAAGGAGCGCGCGAAGACCGTCCTCAGCGCTGGTGTCCTCGACCTCCACCACTTCTTCAAGTACGGCCGCGCGGCGCGCGTGGAGGCGAAGGCGATTGAAGGCGCGTACGATTCGCTCCGGGCGGAAGTTGGGCTCGCGCCAGAGGCGCTCGAGGCGCGCATCAAGAACGTCGTGGACGAGGCCGAGGGTCGGCTCATGAAGCGGCTCGTCACGTACAAGGATGAGTTCGGTGCGTGGGTGATGGAGAAGGAGCGGTTGGACACGTTCCGCGAGGAGGTCGCAACACGTATCCGCGATCGCTACAAGGCCGAGCAGGATTTTGACCGGAAGGGCATGCGCGATGCGATCCTGAAGACCATGGACCCCGGCTGGTACCGACGCGGTCGGTGGGGGATTATGGGGCTCGGGCTCGCGGCGAACGGTCTCGCGCTCGCGTTGAGCAAGCTCGGCCCGACGCCGGTCGGTCCAGAGCGATGGGCAGTCGGGCCGCCGAAAGCACCGGCTGGCCCAGAGGGCACGTTGACGCTCGGGCCCATTGAGCAGATCACCGGCATGAAGGGGACCGCGTGGGACACGGTGAAGCACTTCGTGCGCAACCTCAAACCAGACGCATCCTCAGAGGAGATGGTTGCGACGATCCGGAAGGTCCTCGAGCACAACGGTATCTACGAGCCGCACTCCGGCCTCTGGCCAACTGCCGATCACCTCCAGGCCGTCACGGAGGGAGCGAAAGCGCTCGGGCGCACACTCATTGACGCGCACAAAATGCCAGACGGATTCCCGCTCCGCATCCCGGTCGATGAAATTCGTACGATCCTCGGTATCGGTGCGAAGGGTGCCGGCGCAGTAGCGTAGGTCCGGAATTTGAAATCTCAAATCTCAAATCTGACATCCCGGATATGACGATCACTGAGAAGGCCAAGGAGCTCGGTGAACGACTCGCCGCCTCCACGGCACCGCCAGAGCTCAAAACGGCGATTCTCGATATCCTGCCGAAGATGAACGAGCGTGATCTCGACCGCGTCCTCTACAGTCTGCGATTCGAGGAGGGGGAGCACGCGCGGCTCGAGGCGGCGTTGAACGCGTTCCAAGCAGACCTGAAGGCACGGTGGGAGGCACTCAAGACCGAAGAGCAGCGCATTGCCGACGAGGCGATTGAGGATTTCCTCGACGATACCGCGTCGCTCGGCGCAGCGAAGCAGGCCGGCGCGGTCGCACCATCGTAGTACCACTGAACGTTCAACCCCCTCCGAAGTCCTTCGGAGGGGGTTCGTGTCGTGCGCGGCTCACCGCGGCTGCGGGAGGTCAATGCACTCTCCCCACCGACCATCTCGGTGGGTGGTGGGAGCAGGACTCCGTTTCGCCCGTTGACGCCAGACGTCGTTGAGGAGCGTCTCGGCTGCCGCCCGCACCGCCGGCATACCGAGCCCGCACGGCCCATCCCGTGCGCGTTCGAAGCTGCGGTAGGCGTCGGCGAGCTCCCCGGCGATGAGCAGTCGCGCGCCATCGCAGAGCGAGCGGAGCTGCTGATTGGGTGGCGAGGAGAGATCGATCTTCGCAAGTGCGATGAGCGCTTGCTCGATGAGCCAGATCGTATTGGGGACACGGTGCGCCTCGCCGATCGCGCGGATGAACGCCTCGATGGCCGCCTCAGGTTCCCGGAGCTGCGCGAGCGTCCGGCCGAGTTCGAGCTGCGCATCGGGATCGGAGGGAGCGAGGTGGACGGCGCGCTCGAGGTAGCGGCGCGCCGCCTGGGGGTTGCCGAGCTGGCGCGATGATACTCCGGCGTTGACGAGACATTCGAGCTCGAGTTGGCCCGAATCGAGGCAGAACGCTCCAGTGGCGGCTTCGAGCGCGCGGGCGTAGTCGTGTTCCTTGATGCAGAGGAACGAGAGGTAGACCCGCCCGCGGACGTTGCTCGGATCGCGACGGCAGAGTTCCTCAACGACGGCGATCGCGGCCCGGCGATCACCAGACACTTCCAGTCTCGACGCTGCGTGGAGCATCGCCTCGGACTCATCGGTCAATCGGCTGACGGCATCGGTCACGGCTCACCTCCTCCCCGCTATTCGGGGAATCACATGTGGGAAGGTACTGAGGTCCTACCCTAGCAGCCCCATGATTTGCCGTCAAGTGCCCTTTCGCCGTACCATGGGAACTGTGGAGATCGTATCCTTGCAACACGCTATGGAAAACCAAAACCAACCGCCGTTCCCGTTCGATGCGCTCGACATGCCGTTCGACATGTCGGACGACCTCGGGGCCGCCGATATCTTCCCGACGTCCATTCCGTCGACCGCCGGGGACCACCGCGCGGTACTCCAGGCGATTCGGCGGAAACTCCAAGAACTCGATGACCAGCTCCGGACGCTCTTGACCATGATTGATCGTGAGTGCCGCGCCCAGCCGGCACCGTCAGCCGTTGCGATGGGGCACATGACTCGCCCACGATTCGATTCCGCATCGGTGCACCCTATGCCGAACGCTCGACCAGCCGATCCGCTCACCGTGAGCCTCCCGCGAGAGGAGACCGATGCGCTCCGCGTCATCGAGGGAGTGTTCGACGGACAGAACATGGTCGGGCCGGATGGGAAGCAGTACAGCGTGCCCTCGAACTACTCGTCGAAGTCGAAGCTCGTCGAGGGCGATATCCTCAAACTCCGGATCACCCCACGGGGCGCGTTCGTGTACAAGCAGATTGGTCCCATCGCGCGTGAGCGGCGCATCGGCGTCCTCGAACGCGACGACATCACCGGCGAGTACGTCGTCATCGTCGCCGATGCCGATGGGGACCGGAGCACGATCACCCGCGCCGTCGTGGAGCGATCCGACCTCCCGCCAGTCGCGTACAAGCGGTACCGAGTCCTCCGCGCCTCGGTGACGTACTACCATGGCGAGCCGGGCGACGAAGCGGTCGTGCTCGTCCCCGCGGGATCACCGGCGACATGGGCTGCC
>CAZPCZ010000009.1:1986-27499 GCA_964585225.1 uncultured Gammaproteobacteria bacterium | reverse complement strand
CGCGTCATCTGGGACAACCTCCGCAAGGTGACGGCGTACCTCCTCATGTCGAGCTTCAGTGAGGTCGTCCTCGTTGGCGGCGCGCTCGCGCTCGGCGTGCCGGTCCCGATCCTCCCGGCGCAGATCCTGTGGGTGAACCTCGTCGAGGACCTCCTGCCGGCTGCCGCGCTCGCGTTCGAACCCGCCGAGCGCGGGGTGATGGCGGAGCCGCCGCGTCCACGAGGCGAACCGCTCCTCTCGCGGGAACTCCGGACGCTCATCTTCGGGGTAGGGATCGTGAGCGACATCGTGCTCCTCGCCGTCGCACTCACGCTGCTCGCTACGGGGTACGACCTTTCGCTCACGCGGACGATCATCTTCGGCGGCCTCGGGATTAACGCGCTCGTGTTCGTCTTCGGTATCCGGAGCTTCCGTGAGCCGATCTGGCGTTCACGCCCGTTTGCGAATCCGCACCTCCTCATCGCGGTCGCCGTCGCCGCGATCTTGCTCGTCTCCGGGCTCGCCGCATCCTCGCTCCAGCCGCTCCTTCGCACCGTGCCACTCCCGGCATGGGGGTGGGGCACCATCGCCGCGATCGGCGTCGTCGAGCTCGCCGCCATTGAGGTGGTGAAGGCGGGATTTCGAGGGAAGAGGGAAGAGGGAAGAGGGAAGAGGAAATTGCATCGGTGGCCTGATCATGCCTAGTTGTGGTACGCTGGCAGTGTGTCCGCACTACGCCTTTCTCGGCTCCAGAAAGCGATTCTTCGGTCCTGCTACCCACTGCGCGGGCGGGTCGAACGGAGGCGATTCCATGAATTGGAGAAACGAGAGGCCAGCCACGCGAAAGATGTCGTTGACGTCGTGACGAAGGCGCTCGAGCGGATGATTGACCGCGGGTTCCTCGTCGGGCATGGCGTACGAACGAAGGAGAAGTGGTTCATCCACGCAGTGCGACTGACGCCGGAGGGGCGACGGGTCGCGCGCGTCGTATCCGGCACCCAGCAGACATTACCATTGAAGAAGTAACGTATGGCCATCCCCAAGCGGCTCCTCAACGCGCTTGCGAAACATAAGGCGAAGTACCGCGTGCTCCCGCACAAGACGGTGTTCACTGCGTACGACCTCGCGACGACGCTCGGGGAAAAACTCGAGAAGGTCGCGAAGACGTTGCTCGTGCACGCAGACCGACGGTACGTCCTCGTCGTCCTCCCGGCGAGCGCGCGGCTTGACCTCAAGAAGCTCGCGAAGCTGCTCAAGGCGAAGGCGGTGTCCATTTCTCCGGAGGCGGCGATCAAGCGGCTCAAGGTGATGCCCGGGACGACCCCACCATTCGGGTCGCTCCTCGGCGTCGAGGTTGCGCTCGAGCAGGGTTTCGCGAAGGCGGGCGACATCATCGTTCGCGCTGGGAGCCTCACGGAATCCATCGGGATGAAGGCGAAGGATTTCGTGAAGATGGAGTCGCCAATCCTCGGCGCGTTCGCAGAGAAGAAGGGTGGGAAGCCGAAGAAGCCGGCGAAGAAATAGTCACGATGCCCCACACCGTCACCCTCGATCAATTCGAAGGCCCGCTCGACCTCCTCCTGCGCCTCATCGAGCAGGAGGAGGTCGATATTACGACGATCGCGCTCGCGCGCGTGTGCGAGGAGTACCTCGCACACCTGAAGCAGGTGGAGGATCGCTCGCCAGAAGACGTTGCGGATTTCCTCATCGTCGCAGCGAAGCTCCTGTACCTCAAATCCCTCCTCCTCGTGCCTGGGGCGGTTGGCGAGGCGGAGACCGATGCGACGGGGCTCGCGGATCAGCTCCGCATCTACCGTGCGTTCGTTGATGCATCTCGGCTCCTCGAGGCACGGTACACATCTGGGATGACTTGCTACCCGACGGAGCGCGCGCCGATCGCCGTACCGACGTTCATTCCGCCTCCGAACTGTACCGTCGAGGTGCTCCATGCGGCGCTCACGCACATCGTCGCTGAGCTCGAACCGATCGTGCGCATCCCACGCGCGGTCGTCGGGCGGGTCATCTCGATCGATGATCGCATTACGGAGATCCGACGACTCATCACGGAGCAGCCGAAGACGACGTTCGATGAGGTCCTCCACGGGCGCCGCGGGCGAGATGAGGCGATCGTGAGTTTTCTCGCGATCCTCGAGCTCGTGAAGCGGCAGATCATCGACGCGGAGCAGGATGCGCGATTCGCACCCATTCGCATCGCGAAAATTACCACACCGCCGCCCTATGTCGAAACAACCGGCGTCCATCATTGATCTCCACCGCGCGATCGAGGCACTCCTGTTCCTCGCCGGGAAGCCGCTCTCGGTTCGGAAGGTCGCGGAGCTCCTCGGATGTGACCAGCGCACCGCGCGGTCCGCCATCGACGCATTCCAAACGACGTGGAACGCGCGTGGCGGCGGCACCGCCGTCGCGATGGTCGGCGAGGAGGTCCAGCTCGTCACCCATGCGGACCTCCACGAGGTCGCGGAGGCGTTCGTGAAGGACGAGACCCGGAGCGAGCTCACCCGACCGCAGCTCGAAGCCTTGACGGTCATCGCGTACCGCGGGCCGATCACGAAGGCAGAGCTCGAGCAGATCCGCGGCGTCCACTGCGGGCTCATCCTGCGGAACCTCCTCATCCGCGGGCTCGTCGAGGAGCGGCGCGATGCGCAGAAGCACGAGGATGCCTATACGATCTCGATGGACTTCCTCCGTCACCTCGGCCTCGTTGATGTTCGCGCGTTACCGGACTACGAGCGCTTGCATGGGAGCGAGATCATCACGCAGTTCTTGCAACACGCGAGCGGCGGGGGTGGTGGGGAGCAGGTGGCGCCGCCGGCGGTATGAACGTCGTACTCCTCGCGGTGCTCTTCATCGCCGTCCAGGCGTCTGCGCCGCACACAATGCTCGCGAACATCCAGGTGGCGACGGTCACCACGCCCGAGGCTTCCATCATTACGGCGACGGCACCGATACCGACAAAGGTCGGCACCGCGATTGGTGCAGTCGAGGAACTTGGTCCCGTGATCACCGCTGAGAGCGCTGTGGTGATTGACGTTGCGTCTGGCACCGTCCTTTGGGGAAAGCGCCCGTACGCGGTGCGGTCGCTCGCGTCGATCACGAAGCTCCTCACGGCGTTCACCGCGGTGCGGCAGCGCCCGCGTTGGGACGAGTCGGTGCTCATCGAGACCGCCGACGTACCAGCAGATCCGACGGAGCGCCACACCGTGCTCGCGGTTGGGGACCGTGTCATCGTCGGTGACCTCCTCACGGCCGCGCTCGTACGATCAGACAACGTGGCGGCGAACGCGCTCGCGCGCCACCTCGAGGCGCTCGAGGGGTGGTTTCTCGCGGAGATGCGATCCACTGCCAGTTCGTTGGGGGTACCATCGCCGCATATCGTTGATCCCGCCGGCCTTTCACCGGAAAATCGCGGCACGGCGATTGACGTCGTCCGTCTCCTCGCCGCGGCGATGCGGGAGGATGAGATCGCTCGGCGTCTGCGGATGCCAAACGCGACGATCACCGTCCAGCGTCCAAAAAAGACTTCAGGTTTCTTTTCCGTGCGGATTCCAATTCAGGCGACGAACCTGCTCCTGGGTGATGGGATACCGCACGCGTTCCGCATTGCCGGCGGCAAGACCGGGTACCTCGACGAATCGGGGTACAATCTCGCCCTCGCCGTCGAGCGTGACGGGCACAAGGTCGTGATCGTCGTACTCGGGAGCGCGAGCCATGACGATCGTTTCCGCGACACGCGCCTGCTCGCGGATTGGACCTTCCGGAACTACGTATGGGACTCGTCGACATCATCATCGGCTTCGGCTACGTCGGGATCACCGCGGTGATCTTCGCGGAAACCGGATTGCTCATCGGATTCTTCCTGCCGGGGGACTCGTTGCTCTTCACCGCGGGCTTTCTCTCGTCGCAGGGCGTGTTCGACATTCGCCTCCTCATCGCGCTCTGCGGAGTCGCTGCGGTTGTCGGCGATGGCATTGGCTACGCGTTCGGTGTGCGGGTGGGCCCGCGGATTTTCTCGCGGGAGGACTCGCTGCTCTTCCACCGTGACCACCTCACGCGGGCGCAGCGTTTCTACGAACGACATGGGCCGAAGGCAGTCGTTCTCGCTCGATTCGTCCCGTTCGCGCGGACGTTCGTGCCGATCCTCGCAGGCGTCGGCCGCATGCGGTACCGTCGGTTCCTCACATACAACATCGTCGGTGCGGGGTTGTGGGCGGTGGGGATTCCGTTCATCGGCTACTCTCTTGGTCGTTCCATTCCCGGCGTCGATCAGTACCTCCTCCCGATCATCCTCCTCATCATCCTCCTCTCCATTTCACCGGGGATCATCCACGTGCTGCGGAATCGTGAGGATCGCGTGAGGGTCGCGGCCATGTGCCGCGCAGCGGTGCGTCGATGTTTTCGGCGGCGATAAGGAAATGCGCTCCGATGTCTATCGGAGCGCATTTCCTTGCGGGGCCCGGACTCGAACCGGGAACCTCCAGGTTATGGGCCTGGCGAGCTGCCATTGCTCTACCCCGCTATGAGCCGAGAGTCGTGCGCGGCGAAGCCGTCGCCATCGCGACGCGGAGACGGCGGCCGAGCTTGCTCGGACGACGGCTCCGTGGCGTGATGGCGAGCGGGCGATAGCCCGCGGTTGACCGAGCGAAGACGCGGGGTATCGAGCGGAGCGCGAGCGAAGCGAAGATACGCCGCCGAATGGGTCTCCCGGTCAGCGTTTCCATCGTACGCGGACCTCGGAGTCCGAGTCAAGCATTGCGATGCAGGTCGCAATCTGCCACAATGAGATTCTGGGCCGGGGTAGCTCAATGGTAGAGCAGCGGGATCATAATCCGCTTGTTGCGAGTTCAATTCTCGCCCCCGGTATTTGTATCTGTAATCTGAAATTTTCCGCCAGAGGCGGATCCGCCTTTGGCGGAGAAATCTCCGTGTGTTCATCACTCTCCACGCTGCCGCTGGTGCGCTTGCTGGTGAGCTCTCGCCGAGCTACCCGAGCGCATTCGCGTTCGGTTTCCTCACGCATTTCCCGCTCGACATGTTCCCGCACGGGGACCGCGGGTTCGGACATCGTGCGAAGCATGGGCGGGCGGCCAGGGCGTACACGCTCATGATCGTTGCGGATGTCGTCGCGGCGCTCGCGCTCATGTACGGTGCGATCCTCACCGGCCGGTTCGATCGACCGTTCCATGCATTCCTCGGCGCGCTCGCGGGCGTACTCCCCGACGTGGTCGTCGGTCTCACTGAGTACGCGCAGGTCATCAAGAAATCCGCGCGGACGTACTTCCGTCGCTTCTACCGGTTCCACACGTTCAACCACAACCGCGTCATCACATTCTACGACTTCGGGATGAAATTCGGCCTCGTGTACCAGGTGATCGTGCTCCTGCTCATCCTGAAGCTGTGGTGACGCTGCGGCATAAAAATGTGATCGACCCCTCCGGAATGGTTTCCGGGGGGGTCGGCATGTTTGCTACGAAAGGAACGTGGCGTTGACTCCGCGTTCCCAGAGTTTCGCCTTGACGAGCTCGTGGTGCACCGAGAGCGGCAGGTCGGGTTCATCCGGCTTCCCCCGGCCGCACGAGCGGCAGAAGTTGCCGATCCCGAGGTCGACCCCGCCACCGTGGATGAGCCCACGCTTGTACTCGTGCGTGCACGTCTCGGCGCAGGCGTCGCACACCCGCCATTCGCATGCAGTGCGCGTGACGACCGGAGATCCGCACCGCGCACAGTGCGTGCCGGCAAACCGGTACCCCATCGAACCGTCGACCTCGACGGTGCCGAGGTAGGTGAGACCGGAGGTCGCGTAGTAGCACGTGTCGCGGATGCCGCCGGTGATGCGGCGACTCGCCTCGTCGGTGCCCCGGACGGTCAGGCGTTCTCCGCCCACCGTGAAGTGGATGGCGAAGGACGGATCCTTCGAGCCGTCGCCGTCCATCCCCGCGTAGTCGATCACCGTGCCGGCGCCGAGCGCGCGGACACGCTCGAGCCCAAAGCGTTCCAGGTCGTCCATCGGTACCAAGGTACACGTGGAACCTCGTTCGTCTCGGAATATACGCATCGGTCGACTCCTTCCTCGTTCATGGGGGACAATGTGCTGAGGAGAGCATACTTGAGCGATCGGAACTCGTCAAGTCCCGCGCAATCTGTGTCCCGCTGCAATCACGCCCGCCACGCAGGTGGCGGGCTCTCCGTCATTCGCTCACGTTGTTCGTTCATTGCGTCCCCAAGTCCTGCGACCTATGGAATACGCAGTGGGATTTTGAAATTTTTGCAAAGCTGTGTCAATGACGCTCTGTACCATTCGTGCCGTCGCGGATCTAGGTTTGTAGTAAATCCACTCGAGTGGGTTTCCGCAATCGCTGTCGTTGGTTTCTGAAGAATCTTTCGACAGATATCGAGGATCGGTCGATCATTCGAACGTATGGTGATGTGCCGGCCATCTGATGAGAGGTTGCCATCCGTCGCGATGAGACCGACGACGTATGCGAGGTCGGGTGACCAGAGGACAGGATTGATTCGCGCACGAGGAAACGGCATACCGTTTCATGAGGGTGAGATGCCGCGGGTGGGAGTCGAACCCACATGGCCTTGCGGCCACACGATTTTGAGTCGTGCGCGTAAACCGTTCCGCCACCGCGGCACACAAGCTCATTGTACCAATCCTTGAATCCCCGTGGTACGATGACCCACTGTGGCCCAAGTCATCGCGATCGTCAACCAGAAGGGCGGGGTCGGGAAGACGACGACTGCGCTCGCGGTCGGGAGCTCCCTCGCAGATGCGGGGAAGTTCGTGCTCCTCGTGGACATGGATCCGCAGGCGAACGCGACCGCCGGCTTTGGGGTGGACCACCGGAACCTCACGGACGGCATCTACGAGGTGCTGGCGGGGACGGTATCACTCCGCGCCGCCCTCCGGCAGACGACCCACGAATGGCTCACGCTCCTGCCGGCATCCCGTGCGCTTGCCGGCGCGAACGTCGAGCTCGTGACGGCGGATCGACGGGAGTACCGCCTCGCGGATGCGCTCCTCGAGATTCGGAACGACTTCGACGTCATCCTCATCGACTGCCCACCATCACTCGGGCTCCTCACGGTGAACGCACTCGTCGCAACGGATGCGGTGCTCATTCCGGTGCAGGCAGAGTACTACGCGCTCGAGGGATTGGGGCAGCTCCTCGAGACAATCGAGCTCGTCCGCACGCAGCTCCGGCCAAACCTCCGGGTCCTCGGCGCAGTCCTCACGATGTACGAAGGGAGGCTCCGGCTCGCGAACGACGTCCTGCAGGAGCTCTACCGGTACTTCCCAGATCGCATCTTCCGGTCGGTCATCCCGCGGAACATCCGACTCGCCGAAGCGCCGAGCCACGGGAAGACGATCATCCAGTACGATGCCGCATCGAAAGGCGCACGGGCGTACGCCAAGCTGACACAAGAGCTTCTCCAATGTTTGTAGGAAATTTCTAATTCCTAATTTCTAAATAAATTTCAATGACGAAATGTCCAATTTCGGTATTGGAGATTGGTCATTGATTAGAAATTAGAAATTCGACATTAGGTATTTCCTCTATGTCTCCTCACGGTCTCGGTCGTGGACTCTCCGCGCTCATCCCTGGCGCTCCAGCGCCAGAACCACGTCGCGATGAGCGGAGCGCGCTCGTCGTGCCCGTGGAGCACGTTCACCCGAACCCGCTCCAGCCGCGGCGAGAGTTTTCGCATGAGGAGCTCTCGGCCCTCGCGGCATCCATCCGAACGCACGGCATTTTGCAGCCGCTCGTCGTCACAGTACGGTCCGATGGTTCGTACGAGCTCGTCGCCGGTGAACGCCGGCTCCGCGCCGCGAAGCTCGCCGGACTCCCTGCGGTGCCAGTTGTCATCCGCACCGGTGAGCACAATGACCGCGCGAAGCTCGAACTCGCGCTCGTGGAGAACGTCCAACGCGAGGACCTCAACCCCATCGACCGCGCCGCCGCGTACCAGCAGCTTCAGCAGGAATTCGGCCTCACGCAGGAGGAGATTGCCGCGAAGGTTGGCATTGCGCGTACCTCGGTTGCGCACGCCCTCCGCCTCCTCCAGCTCCCCGTTGACATGCAGGAGGCAGTGCGTCGGGGAAGCCTTTCCGAGGGGCACGCGAAGGTGCTCCTTGGTATGACTGATCCCAAGGAGCAGCGTGCATGGTTCGAGCGTATCCTCGAGCAAAAACTTCCGATCGCCGCGGTCACATCAGCCTCTGTAGCGACTGGCGTGCGTCGTCGTGGCCGACCACCCGGGAGCGGCCGGAAATCCATGGATCCGAATGTCCAGGCGAAGGAGCTCGAGCTCCAGCGACAGCTCGGTGCGAAGGTGCGCATCGCACCGCACGCTACTGGCGGTGGCACCATTACGATCGAGTACACCGATGCGGAGGAGCTCGATGGCATCCTCCGCACCATCTCCCGCTGAAGGGCCTCAGAAAATCATTTCCGTTTCGGCATCGTGGCGGAAACCCACGATGCCACTTTTGTTTTCAGCGTTCCGCGGAGCGCGTCGCGGATCTTCGAGCGCGCGTTCGTCGTGCGGACGGAGGAGAGCCAGTCTGCGCTCGGTCCCTTCCGCTTTGGATCGACGAGGATCTCCACCATGTCGCCATTCCGGAGCGGCTGGTCGAGAGGATGGAGCGAGGACGTGCCGTTCACCCGCGCACCGGTCGCGTGGTTGCCGATTTCCGTGTGGATCGCGTACGCGAGGTCGAGCGGCGTCGCGCCTTCCGGGAGCTCAATGACGTCGCCCTTCGGGGTGAAAACGAGGATGCGGTCGCGGAGGACCTCGAGCCGCATTCCCTCGAGGAACTCCTGGGGGTCGGTGATGCCCCGTTGCCACCGCATGAACTCCTCCATCCAGCGGAGCTGCCGGGCGGTCGGTTTCGTCGGGCTCCGCTCGTGGTACCGCCAGGCTGCTGCGGCTCCCCACTGCGCCTCCTCGTGCATGGCCATGGTCCGAATTTGGAACTCGATGACCTCATCATCCTCCACCGCGACCGTCGTGTGGAGCGATTGGTACCCATTCGATTTCGGGTTCGCGATGTAGTCCTTGATTCGGCCCTTGAGCGGCTTCCAGCGTTTGTGGAGGATCCCGAGCACCGCGTAGCAGTCCGCGATGTCGCCGACGATGACGCGGAGTGCGATGAGGTCGTAGATTTGCGTGATGTCCCGCTCGTGCCGGATGAGCTTCTGGTAGAGGCTGTACCGTGGCTTCAGCCGACCCTCGATCGCGTGGGTGGTGATCCGATGGCGCTGGAGCTCCGCTGCGGTCTCCCGCTGGATGCGGTCGCGGAGCCGACCCTTCGCATCGTACGTCTCCACCACAAGCGAATCGATCCACCGCGCTTCCTCCGGGTACACGTACGGGAACGCGAGGTCCTCGAATTGGACCTTGATCTCGTTCATGTTCAAGCGGTTCGCGATCGGTGCGTGGATCTCGAGGCTCTCCCGAGCGATCCGTGTTCGCTTCGGTTCGGGGACGCACTCGAGCGTCTCGAGGTTGTGGAGGCGGTCGGCGAATTTAATAATGACCGCGCGGAAGTCCTGTGCCATTGCCATGCACATCTTCCGGAGGTTTTCGATGTACCGCTGCTCACCGCGGAGGCGCACCTTCCCGACCTTCGTGACGTTCTCGACGAGTGACGCGACGTCGGGACCGAAGTGCTCGCGGAGTTCCTCCGGTGTCTTCCCGGCATCCTCGATGACATCGTGGAGGAGGCCGGCGGCGATGATCGTCGCAGAGAGCCCCATCTCCGCAAGGTGCTGCGCGACGCCGAGGGGGTGGACGATGTACGGTTCTCCGGAGTACCGCAGTTTCCCTGCATGCGCGTCCACTGCGTACGCATACGCACGCTCGATGAGCGCGCGCTCGGTGTCGCTACAGCGACCGTGGACGAGTCTCCGTAGCACCTCGATGTTCCCGCGTTCCGTGGAAGTGGTGAGGGTCGTGCTCTCCATACCGTGGTCTGCGGTGTCGGTTGCACCCCTCATTCAACCCCTTTACACCCCATTCGTCAACTACACCGTAGGGGCGCAAAGGGAAACGGCGGCCCACCAATGGCGGACCGCCGCGAATCGTCGTCACGTCGAGCATTTCCTCGGTTCCTGGAGCACCCACGCGTCGAACGCCGCGTGGAGGTGATGGCGCCCCCATCGGATTCCGTAGATCGACCGTGGGAAGTAGCGGGGAAGGAGGAGGTGGACGAGTTGCCGGAGTCGGTACCGGTGCCAGCTCTCCTCTCCGTTGGAGTACCAGAGGTTCACGAAGTCATGGACGTGCATGATCTGGAACTCCCACTTCGACGCCGCGAATTCCCCGGAGAACTCCTGCGCGCGGAAGTACCGCGACGAGAAGCGGTTCCGGTACCGTGACGCGGCCCCGGAGTACCAGTCGACCCAGTCGCTGATCGTGCTCCGGAGAAGTGGGAACCGCTCGAGGATCGTCTCGAGGCACGCGAGGCGATCCTCGTGACCGAAGCACGCGAACCGGATCCCGCGGAGGTCGGGAACGTAGTCCGGAGACCGGAGCGCATCCCGCTGCATCCGGAGGAGGACGGCGAAGGGCTTCTTCGCACGGAGGCGAACGAGGATCGGCCGCTCGACACCCTGGAGGTCCCGGAAGTACCGGAGCCGCACGGAGGTTTCTCGTCGTGATGCCCATGCCGGCGGCTCTCCTGAGCAGCGGGCGTCGAGGCAGCGCATCTCGTTGTCCGGGTCGTGGTTCGTGTACAGGGTGCACTCCTCGATCCGATCCGGGACGAGGAACGACTCCTGGAGCACTGCCCACGCCCGCTCCTGCGCGGCGTCCGCTTCCGGTCCGATGATCCCGTTTCGCCGGAGGCGGAGGAGGAAATGGAGGAGGAAGCACGTCCGCCGCGCCTCGAAGGTGCGTCGGATCGTCCGTGCACTCTCCCCGCGCGCGAATGCGCGGGTGAGGAGCTCCTCCATGGTGTCCACGGGTGGGTCCTGCGATGACCAGAGCTGATCGCGGTATTGCGGCGGGAGGTACGTCGCCAGCGTATCGGGGAGGAGCCGCTGCGCGCGGTGGAGCCAATCGCGGAGTTCATCGTCCGAGAGCGCCACGTCGAGTGATCGTTCGAGGAACTCTCGACCGAGCATCGCTCGTCGAGGGTCACCGTCCGTGCCACGGATTGCTCCGTGGAGCTCGGCGAGCGGCTTGAAGAATGCGTAGGCGAACGGGTCGCGTTCCCGGAGACCGTCCGGGATGTCGTCCCGCCTGAGGAGATCGGTATCGAGGAATGGCTGCACCACGACGCGCGGCGCAGCCATCCCCAGCTTCGGGGATGCTTTGCTGCTGCGCGACATCGTGTTGCTCCTCTGCTGGTGGTTGGGGCCACGGCGTTCGCCGTGACCAAACGTGTGGTGGATGATCCCCCTCGTGGATCAGCCCATCAGGACGGTCGGTGCGTCCGTGCAGGTGGACGCTGATCGTGTTGTGAACGTGCGGTGTCCGCTGTCGTCTCATCTCGTCGGTAGTATGGCATGCATCCCCCGTACCGTCAAGGCACCCTCCATCGAGAGCGTCAACGTCGGTCATGACCAGCTCCTCGGTCATCGAAGTGTGGCGTCGGGCGGAGATCACCTGCGCGTTGCAAGCGCACGAGTGGTTTCGGTTGCGGGACATCCGAGGGATCGTATCGGATACATCGAAACGGGAGACCGAGCCCGAGGAGTGGGAGTGCATCGTGGTACTTGGAGTTCCCGACGTGGAGGTGCTCGTGCGCATGCATGGTCATCTCCCCGACGGCAGCTTCGGGGAGTCCCAGTGCCCGTGCGAACCAACCGAGCGCCTCGCGCAGCGCGGTGGAGAACCCTGCTCCATTTCGGAGTCGGGCACCATCGGCTACCCGGCGGTAGAGTTCTGCGCTCGCGGAGCCCCACCGGCGGCGGAGCGCATCGCGCCGTCTCCGGTGTGATGCGATGGCCGCGGCGACCGCAGGAGGCGCGCTCCGATCCTCGATGGCATTTCGAACCATCGCGCTCCCGATGCTCGCGAGGAGCTGCGCGGCGTTCGCAGGACCTGGTTTTCCGGCACCGGAGAACGTCGTCGGAGTGAATACCTGCCATGGCGGGATGTCCGGGAAGTGCTGCGCGACACACGCGCGGACCGCGTCCACACTGCCATTCGACAGGACGCACGTGACGAGACCGCGGTCGATTGCCGAGCGAACAATCGCGCGCTGCTCATCCGTCGCGTACCAGTCAGCCGGAGCGCTTCCGGAGATCTGCTCATGGACTGCAATTCCCATGTCGCGCCACTCATCGGTCAGCCGCAGCTCTTCCACCGCTCGTGGGAGATCAGCCGCTGCGAGCCCCGGGAATTCCTCTCTGGCTCGGCGCCGCTCGCTGCTGCGCTTCCGGTGCGGGCGACGCCATGTGCGTTCGCGCAGCCGTGCGAAGAATACTTCGTCGTATGCCCGCGCGTCGTCCGTCGCCGTTCGTTCATCGTCATCTGCAATGAGGGCCGCGATCGCGTAGCTGTTCGCGAGCGACCAACGGACGGTCGGGTTCCACGGCGGGAACGGGAGCACCTCCCCGCGTTCGATGAGCCCCTCTTCCGACGCAGCGCAGCAGTCGTACCAGAATTTTGCGACGCCTGCGATGATCGCCGCGGTGTGTGGACCATGGATTCGTTCTAGGCGCACCACGACGTCGTGGAACCCGTGCGCGGCGAGCACGCGCCGGAACGCAGTGGCGATCCGTTCATTCCACCCTATACGCGAGAGTACGAGCGTTCCGTGGAGGTCGAAACTCACGCTACGGTAGCGAAGGTCACGGAGTTCACGCCCGATCGTCTCCGCATCGACTGATTGACTACCGGACCGGATATCGGCGGGAAGATCATCGAGATTTCCGGAGACCACTCCCTCGTTCGTGCCCGGTACCCGCGGTGCGCAGGTGTGAACGAACGTGATCGGCATCTCACAGCACGCCTGGGCGAGCTGCATGCACCGCGCGTGGTCGAGGTCCACCGCAACGACGCGCTGGTCGTGGATCGCGATCCACCGATTCGGATAGCGCTGCGAGAGCTCGAGTGAGCGGTTCTGCGCCCATACCTGATCGGCAGCGGCACGTCGGATGAGCGACGCATTTGGATGCTGCGAGGTTCCTTCGTTGATTCGGTTGTGCAAGGTACTGCTCCTTTCGTCCAGTGCCATGCGGACGATCGCTCCATGAGTATATGGAGCACCGTCGTGACGGTCAAGCATCGCGCTGCTGAAGACACCACAACCGACACTGATACGCGTCGTTCGGGAGTATTACGAGGGGCCGTTGGGTCAAGTGAGGCCTCTCGTACGTCGATGCTGAAGAGTGCGGTGAGTGAGGAGGCGATGGGAAGAAGTGGTAGGGGAGGACAGGATTGACCCAAAAAACCGTGTGAATGCTTGGGCCCTGCCTCCCCGTTCCATCGTGGTGGACAGAGGGGGGGTTGACAAGTTCGGGGGGGAGGAGTACAGTAGGGGTGTGAATGTTTGGGACCCCGCAAGGGGCGCCCAGAAACCGCCACGACCCGCTCGTACGCAAGTCGAGTGGGTCGTGCGTTGTCTAGAGCAAGGAAATCCCCCACCTGCGCGCAGGTGGGGGATTCGCGTGTTGCGGAGAGATCCTTTCTCAGTTTCGCACGAAACTGAGAAAGGTCATCGGCGGTGGAATCGCCGGAGCGTATCAAGGTCGCTGGTGAGGTGCGCGATGTGGCACTCGAGGAATCGGAGGTCCTGGATCGTGAGCGGGCGCGGGCGGAGCGGTCCACGGACGGAACCGTACTGAGTGCACCACTTCGCGTCGAAGTCGATCCAGGAGAGCGCGTCTGCGATGACCTCCATTCCGTACCGCGCGAGGAGTACCAACGGGTAGTCCGAGAGATCCGTGGCGCGGACGTCTGGGAGCGTGAGGCCGTTGCTCCACAAGGTGTGTTGGTTCGCATGATGCACGAAGACCGTCACGATGCCGGCATCGCGGCATGCGGTCCCGATGGATTGCGCGACGCGGACCGTATCGAGCGGATCGAGTGTAGCGCTCGCAATGCGCACGTGCACGTCGGTGCCCCGTAGCGTCAGCCATTCCTCCCATCCGTAGCGAGGCGCCGCATCCTCGCGGATGAGGAATCCGAATTCCGGCATCGCTGGCGAGCGGATTACTGCGAACGACTCGTTGAGTGCCATGATGGGAATCAGCTGCGGCCGATGCTCCGGCCGTAATACTGCGATCGCAGTAACGAGGTCGGTGTCTATGTTTGTTGCCAGCTGCCTGTTCATGGTCAATCTCCTTTCAGATCAGATCGTCCAGAAAATAGTGCCAGGCACCATCTTCGGATCGCTCGTGTACTATTCTCCTATTCGCACGAATAGGAGCATAGTGTTTTTGGGGCTCTACGACTTCGGCGCGCGCAGTTCGCGGTCGATTTGGTAGAGCGCAACCTCGAATATCTTGCGCCACCACTGGCAGTACCGATGGAACGATGGCATCCACGGAACGTGCGTCCGGATGAGCTCGTCGCGCGTGGTGGAGAGCAGCGCATGGACCTTGTGGAGCTGCGGGATGGAAGCGGTCAACACTCGGTGTTGACCACCCATGATCTCTGGGATGTCAAACACTCGGTGTTTGACATCCACCGTCTCCAGTGTGATGATCTCGGCGATTTCTTCGGCGAGGAGTGCGCAGATGCCGCCGCGGGGGCCGTGGAAGCGGTCGGTACTCGCGCGGCGAAACTCGCGAGTGGCATCGTCCAGCATCCAGCCGGACCCACGACGCGTCTTCGCGTACGTGAACGCGTGGCATGGGCTGATGACCCCGCATCGCGCGTCTTCGGGATCACCGAGCGTGCACTGCCACGGTTTCGGTAGTGCGTGGTTGGCGCTCGCATCCCATCGCCGCACCTGCGCGATGCGTAGCGTGGCACGTGTGAGATCCTGCCGGAGCTTCCAGTACCTTGGCCCCAATGGATGGCGGGTGATGTCGTCGGAAACATTTGTCCAGTTGTACCGAGCGGAACGCAGGAGCTCCACCGCGTTCTCGGCCTTCATGCGGTCCGCGCGCACCGCTTCCTCGATCGCTCCTGCATGTCCGGCGACTGTCCCATGGAGCCCATGCGTGAGCGCATCGCGGAGTTGGTTGCGGAGTTCATCGCGACTGATCGTGGCCATGGTCCGCCTCCTTTCCTATTCGCACGAACGAGAGAATAAGAACTTGGTGGTTGTGATTTGTGAACGAACGGGGCAATGGAAAACGCGCCTCTCCCGAGCATGAGGAAGGTGCGTTGAAACAACCGGAGTATGGAGGTGCGTCGCCGTCAGCAACGAAAATCGTCGCCAACATGGCGACGCATCCAGGATTCCGTTCGCATCTTCCCTTACGGGAACTGATTTCGCACCTTCTCCGACTCGTCAGGTATGCCCTGAGCGGAGTCGAAGGGTTGCGGGCAGGACATCGGGTCAGAACCCTTCACATTCCTGCACTCTGGATACGTCGTTCTTCAGTTGTACGGCCACCGTAGCACAGCCTATATTCCGCTGTCAAGTTTCAGCGAGTTTTTTGGCCAGGCCTCACTGTCGTCGAACCCTTCGACACTTGCCATGGTCGGCGGTGATCATTCCCGTATGTTGGGGGCGTACGGTGATCCTTCCCAACACGGAGAGGAGGTTCCTATGGTCACGAGGATGTGGTCGTCGGGGCGCTCCTCAGTGTGCCCCGGTGAGATGCCGCTCTCGGAGTACGAACGGCGATGTGTTGCGCGCGCAATGGACCGTGCGAAGGACGTCGTCCTCATGGACCACAAGCACATGGCGGAGCGGTGTGTGACGGTGGACGGTGCGCTCCCCGGCGTGCATTTCTGGCTTTTCTGTCTGCCGGATTTCACGCGCCTGTTCAAGGACTGGTACCAGCGGTACCTCGAAACCATGCTTCGGCTCTACCAGCCGAACGCGTGCGCGATGCTGTCGGATGACGGGACGTGGCTGCTCCTTCGGTACGAGGGTGATCGGCCGCGCGCGATCATCGAACGAACGATCCGTCGTGGTGCGTACGACGACATCGAGACGCTCATCGAACGAGCCGAGCACGCGGAGCGCGTGGCAGAGGATGCACTGCGAGTCTGCGAAACGGCTGCGCCGCATACCGACATGAACCTCGAGTCGCTTATCACCGCAGTGACGGCGTACGCGGCGTTTGGTCTCGAGAGCCTGTTCCCCGAGGAGCTCCTCGTGGAGCGGTTCCCGACCATCGCGCTCAACCGGCTGTACTGGACGCCGGTGAGTGCGTGGCAGCGACTGCTCGATGGGGCGATGCGGTCACTCGAGCGCGTGTACGTCGGTGAGGAACGAGAGGACGAGGCGGTGGAACGGTACGCGCGGGAGGCGAGCTTCCTTCGGTGGGGTGACATCACGAGCCACGAGGAAGACTTCACGTTCACGAAGCGGCTGTTCGTCGGACTGCGGAGTGAGTTCCCCCACTACCCGGCGATCTGGGAGGCGGAGGAGCAGCGACGGTTTTCCGTGCGCGTGCATGGGTCGCCGCTCGCGCAGTACGAACGGTACGTCGCCGAAGCGCGCGGACGCATCGCAGCGGACGACCACGCGCTCTTTGATGTCCTCGTGCGTTTCGCTCGCGAAGCGCAACGGTACAACGAGATGCGGCGCATCCTCTTCACCCGGGCGCTCCGTATTCTTCGGACGCAGACAACGCTTCGAGGATTGGATTGGCGGACCGCGGCACTCGCCGATCTGCTCTACGCCACCACGCGAGAAAGGAGGAGTAGCCATGGAGTGCTCCATCTTCAAGGGCCCGTGACCTGAACTGAGAGCCGGTCCGATGCATATCGGACCGGCTTTCCACGTATAGGAAAACGCCCCCACACGGTTGGTGCGAGGGCGGTCAGCGGTCTCCTAGAGCTTGTCGTACAGGAGTTTGAACATGTTTTTTTGGAACTCTGCAACCGCCGAATTTTCGATGATGAGGGCGGTTTCGCTTCGGTTTGACAATCTGTCCGTTACAGTTGACAGGTTTTTTGTTTCCTGCTACAGTCGTGGCGAGCCCTTTGTCAACTGTGCGCTCAACCGAGCGCCAGCAACATCGTTTCGACCACAGAAAGACAGGAATGGAGGTTCCCATGCAGCGAGCCATCGTGCTCTCCATGTTCGCGGTGCTCGGCACCGCAGCCAGCGCGGTCGCGCAGGACGCGACCGATGCTCAGCCGGACGCCGAGTCGGCGCCTGCGGCCGAGCCGTTGAGTCCGCCGCTCGTCCCGATCGGAGCACCGGTCGTTCAGCCCGAGACGGGCAAGCGTAGACCCGCGGCAAAGCCCGCGCGCCCGAAGAAGGGAAGGCTCCCGCGCCTCGACCCGAAACGCAACGAGAAGGAGTTCCAGCGCAAGCTCGCGCTCGCGCAGGACCTCCACGTTCAGGACCGCTGCGGCGCCGCGTATCCCATGTACCTCGACCTCCAAGAGCAGCGGCCGGACCACCCGGACGTGCTGAAGGGGATCGGGCTTTGTGGGATCGCCACCGCACGGTTTCCGGAGCTTGGGGCCGATGTGCGGCGCCAGCGACTCCTCGATGTGAAGGCGGCGCTCGACACGTATGCTGCGCGTCCGGACGCGACACCAGCCGAGCACGCGATAGCTGCATACGCCCGTCGGCAGATCGGCGAGATCGAGCAGCAGTTCGCGGCGTCCACGCCAGCGGCACCGACGAGCGCACCCGAGGTTCGGGAGTTCCCGAGACAGAAGGGTGCGACGACGCTCTGCGGCATGCAGGCGTTCTGGGATCCGAACCAGGGCTTGAACCCCGGGTTCGTGGCGGAGCTGTTCACGCTCCTCCACGCTGACCCCGAGCTCCGCGTGACGATCTGGCTACCGGCCGACTTGAACGACCGCGTGCGGCAGCTCTTCCGGACCACGAACGACCTCTGGTTGAAGGATCAGGGGTTTTGTGAACGGCACGGGCTCACGTCGACCGTTCTCCGCGAGTACGCATCGTACGAGCGGCGGGTCGGATTCATCGGTGCCCCGGGTGCCGAGCAGCAGCCCAGCCGTGTGATGCTCCACCACCCGAATGGCATCGATGTCGCCATCCAGCGATGCGACGCGGCGCGTGGTGCGCTCGCGTGGGCGGCGGAGGAGGATCAGCGGCGGAAGCAGCAGGCGATCAGCACGCGCATCGCGGAAGGCGGTGCCAACCGGGAAGCACTCCCGGCACCGGCAACGGTCGTCGCAGCGACTCCGGGCGCAGTGACGCCTCCGGCACCACCGCTGGTCGTTGCGTCGCCACCTCCGCCTCCGGCGGCACCCGCGCCAGCACCCGTGGCTGCTGAGGCAGGCACCGTGCCGCCGAGGGAACTCTCGCTCGGCCACGCGCAGCAGCTCGCGCAGAAGCGCGACCTCACCGGAGCGCTCGCGGAGCTCGAGGAGCTCCTCCGGCGTCACCCGGACGATCTCGCGCTGCAGGAGCACTGGGTGCTCTGGCGGGCAACGAGCGGGCAGTGCGACGGCGTGCTGCCGGTCTACGAACGACTCGCCGAGCGCTCCACTCGACCGGAGGTGCACGCCGCCGGATCAGAGTGTGCCGATCGAGCGAAGAACCCGCGCGCGCACCTCTTCGCACTCGAGCGGTACATCCGCACGGCGAAGTATGTCGGGGACCCGGAGATCTTCTTCGGTCTCGCCAACGGCTTCGCGACGCTCGGCGACCGCAGCCGCGCGCGGCACTACTTCGAGCGGTACCTCCAGCTCGCGCCGCCGCAGCACGACAAGCGGCCGGCCGCGCGGGCGTACCTTGCGGAGACCGACCGAGCCCAGCGCGAGTGCCTCATCCGTCGTGGGGCCGTCACCCCGCAGCTCGCCGAGGTCGGCGGTCGCTGGGTGGTGCGGGCGCAGTTCACGACGGCGCAGCTCAGCGCCACGTGCGAGTGAGGAGCCGCGGGCTGCGCGGACGATTCGACCCCTCTGGACCACACGGTCCGGAGGGGTTTCCTTTTTGGGTTGACAGTGCCTGAAGGTACCCATAAGATACCCGCGACTCTGGTTATGCGGGGAAACTCCGCATGGTTCAGAGGAGAACGTTCCCAACGGATGGTTTTGTGTGCCGCGGAGACGGCGGGGCCGGTTCCCTGCCCGCGGAGCTCCAGACACAAAGGAGGATTGCAATGGACCGACAGACGTTTCTGATGGTCACCGGCCTCGCCATGGTCGGTGCGGTCTCCAGCTGTACGCTGGATGCCCGTGACGAATCAGCACCGACGCCAGCCGCGCCCGGCGACACCGGGGGCGGTACGAACGACGGCGCGAGCGGCGCAACGGACGGTGTGGTACCGGAGTGCCGCGAGGACTTCGACTGCTGCGCGGACCCGACGGTCTCCTGCGGGCGCGAGTGCCGCGACGAGCAGTGCGATTGCGCAGCGGGATTCCTGGACTTGAACGGCACCGATGCGGACGGGTGCGAGTACGCCTGCCACGTGTTCGGCGACGGCACCGAGCTCCCGAACGGCCGCGACGACAACTGCGACGGCGCGACGGACGAAGGGTTCGCGTGCGCATTCCAGGCATCGCAGCCCTGCGGGTCCGGCACCGGCATCTGCCAGGAAGGCATGCAGCGGTGCGTCGAGGGCGTCTGGTCCGCCTGCGAAGGCGAGGTCGGGCCGCAGCCCGAAGTCTGCAACGGCCTCGACGACGACTGCGACGGCCTCGCGGACGACGGACTCACGCTCACCGACGAGGTGTGCGACGCGGCCATGGTCGACGAGGACTGCGACGGCGAGGCGAACGAGGGGTGCGACTGCGCGGACGGCGACGATCGTCCGTGCGGCGTGGACCCCACGCTCCACGGTGTCGGAGTCTGCCGCTTCGGCGCACAGGTGTGTGTCGGTGGCATATGGTCCGAGTGCGTCGGTGCGATCGCACCGTCGGATGAGGTCTGCAACAGCTTCGACGACGATTGCGACGGGACGCCGGATGACGGGTTCGCGTTCGCAACGGACCCCGCGAACTGCGGGTCCTGCGGGAACGACTGCCGCTTCCTCGCGAACGTGCTCGATGCGGTCTGCGCCGCGGGCACCTGCGGTGGGTTCACCTGCCGCCCAGGTTTCCAGGACCTCAACGGGGATCCGGAGGACGGGTGCGAATACGGGTGCTTCCTCAACAACGGTGGCACCGAGGCATGCAACAGCCTCGACGACGACTGCGACGGCGACGTGGACGAGACGTTCGACCTCACCACGGACGCGACGAACTGCGGCGCGTGCGGAGTGGTCTGCTCGGTGCCGAACAGCGTGACCGCGTGCGTGGACGCCGTCTGCATCGTCACCGGTTGCGACATCGGTTACGCGCTCGTCGGTGGTTCCTGCCTCGCGTGCGATGTGTGGCCGCCGCCGGCCGCGGAGTCCTGCGACGCCGAGTTCCTCGATGAGGACTGCGACGGCCTCCGGAACGAGACCTGCGCGTGCGTCGACGGCGCGTCGGCACCCTGCGGCGTCGATCTGGCCCTGCATGGGGTCGGGGAGTGCCGCGTCGGTGTCCAGACGTGCTCGGCGGGTGCCTTCGGCGCCTGCAGCGGTGCGGTCGCGCCGTCGAGCGAGGTCTGCAACGGCCTCGACGACGACTGCGACGGCAGCGTGCCAACCGACGAGCTCGACGCAGACGGTGACGGCGTCGCGCCGTGCGCCGGTGACTGTGACGACGGGGATGCTTCGGTGTTCCCGGGCGGCGAAGACATCTGCAACCTCATGGATGACGACTGCGACGGAGCGATCGATGAGTTCTACTTCGTCGGCGCACCGTGCAACCGCGGCGACTCGTTCGGAGCGTCCTGCCAGGTCGGCGTTCTCGAGTGCGATCTCGAGTTTCCCACTAGCCCTGCGCGGTGCTCCACCTCGCCCGACGGTTCGATGTACCCGTTGCCAGCGCCCGCAGAAACCTGCGACAACCTCGCGGACGACGACTGCGACGGCAGCGTCGACGAGGGCTGCGGGGACTGCGATCCGGACACCGAGCGGCCGTGCGGTCTCCCGTCGGCGCTCAACGGCGTCGGGGAGTGCCGCGTCGGCGTCCAGACGTGCGGCGGGGATCGGACATGGGGAAGCTGCATCGGTGCGGTCGCTCCGTCTCCCGAGTCCTGCAACAGCCTCGACGACGACTGCGACGGTGCTACCGATGACGGGTTCGACCTCGCGACCGATGCCGCGAACTGCGGCGCGTGTGGGAACGACTGCACGGCGCTCCCGAACGTCGCGGTGGCCACATGCGCGGCGGGAGTCTGCGGTGGATTCACCTGCCGTCCGGGCTTCCAGGACCTCGACGGGATGCCGGACAACGGTTGCGAGTACGGCTGCTTCCCGACGAACGGTGGGGTCGAGCAGTGCGACGGGATCGACAACGACTGCGACGGCGCGGTCGACGACGATCCGAGCTGCACGCCCTCCCCGACGGCGACGGACACGGTGACGTTCGCGGTGACGCTCCCGGAAGGGTTCCCGATCGACGCGAGCCGGGTGTTCTGCTCCACGTTCGTGAGCGGAACCTGGACGTGCGGGGACTTCACGCTCGCGTTGGGTTCCGATGGCCGGACGCTCACGACGAGCGGGACGGCGCTCACCGGGCCGCACGTGTTCAACCTGTGCACGTCCGCATGCGACGACCCCGTCCTCGGGACGTGGGTGGTCATCCGGGAACCGGATGGGAGCTTGAGCCAAGCGGCGGTGCCGACGATGACGTTCGCGGCACTGCCGGTCGTCCCGTCGCTCGTGCGCAACGCGCGCGGCACCGGCGGCAACTGGTTCGCCGAGCTCGCGCTGCCGTAGATGCAAGAGGCCCCCGCTCCAACCTGGAGCGGGGGCTTACCTTTCACCTTTCGTATCGCGCGGCCTCGCGTTGGACGAACGCGATACGGTCTTCGAGGTCCGGGTGCGTTGCGAGCAGCGTGACCGAGAACCACGGCTGTCGGTGTCGTGCACCCTCATGGATGCGCGTGAGCGCGCGTTCACCGGCATCCGACGGGTAGCTGGCAGCGATCGTCAGCCACACGCCGAACGCGTCGGCCTCCTCTTCGAGGGATCGGCTGTACGCGGCCACCGACACTTCGCGGACCGCGTCACCACCGAAGAAGATGCCGAGCGGCACCCACCATGGTGCGAACGGGATCGTCGCGAGCGTTCCGACGAGCACGACGCCGCCGCCGGTCGCGCTCGCGCGGTTCCCACGCCCGCCGTGTCGTCGAACGACGTGTCCGATCTCATGGCCGAGCAGCCACGCGAGCTCATCGATCCGGAGCGTGCCGGCGAGTCCGGCATCGACCGCGATGATACCGTCATGGCTCGCGATCGCGCCGAACGGGTTCTGATCAAGTACGACGAAGCGCCACTCGGTGCCACTGCAATCGTACGTTCGGCAAGCGATACCACTGAGCACCTCCCCGAGTCGGACCACGCGTCGCTGGAGCGCATGGTTCTCGCTCATACGCACGTGCATGTACTCGGTCGTTGCGCAGCCATTCGCGAGTATCGCGACGGTGAGCACCGCGATGGTTCGATCTCGCATGTTCGTTGTCTCCCTTCAAAAGGACGTGCGTACCGTAGCACGTGCTCATCGCAACGTCAAGGCGAAGGCTATTGACGTTTCGTGCGCGGCGTGCTACAGTTCCGACGATATGACCGTATACAGCCGCAAACTGAAGACGCGTCTTCCGACCGACTGCGTCGTCGCGGTCACGTACATCTGCAATTCAAAGTGCACGATGTGCGATTTCTGGAAGGAAACACGGAAGCCGACGGTGACGCTCGATGACTACCGGAAGCTCCCTGCAACACTCCGTGATATCAACGTGAGCGGTGGAGAGCCGTTCCTCCATCCGCAGATCGTTGATATCGTTCGCGTGCTCCATGAGACGTGTCCGAAGGCGCACATCACGATTTCAACGAATGGCTTTCTCACGGATCTCACCGTGAAACGTGTGCGCGCCATCCTCGCGTTCTACCTTGCCCTCGGTATCCGCATCTCCATTGATGGAGTCGGAGACATGCACGAGCGTGTCCGGCGGATCCCGCAGGCGCTCGAGAAGGACCTCGCGACGCTGCGCGCGCTCAAGGCGCTCGGCGTCAAGGACCTCGGGATCGCCTACACGATGAGTGAGCAGAATGTCGAGCACATGACGAAGGTGTATGACCTCGCACGCGCGGAGGGCGTCCAGTTCACGTGCGCGTACGCGCAGAGCTCGGACTTCTACTTCGGCGGAAAGCAAGTCCGCCTCAATGTGGCCAAGTCCACTTTTGGCGGGCAGATTGAGCGCCGCGCGTCGGTCGAGGCGGTCGCTCACGAGTTCGACACGGTCATCGCGCGAGAGCTCCGACGTTGGGATCCGAAGTCGTGGGTCCGTGCGTACTTTACGAATGGCTTGAAGCGCCTCGCGCTTGAAAACATGCAGGTGCTCCCGTCGCGCGCGGGAACCGCATCGTTCTTCCTCGACCCATTCGGCATCGTGTACCCATCCGTCGTCCACCCCGCTCCAATGGGAAGCATCACGGAGGCCACGACGTTTGCGGCGCTCTGGGACAGTGACGCTGCGAGGAAGGCACGCGACCTCGTCCGGCGCTGGCAGCGGCCGTACTGGATGGTCTGCACCGCACGGACGGCGATTCGCCGGAACGCAGTGCGTGTCATCGCGTGGATTATTCGGCAGAAACTCGCTACAATGGTGGGGAAGTCTGGCGGTGGTCACCCCGTGGCCCTGTCGCCGATCACTTCCCATGCGCAACCCATTGCGTAACCAAAGTATTTGGCCAGTACTCGCCCCCGCGTTGGTCGCGGGGGCGGTTGCGATTGCGCTCCCTGGCCTCTCAACGCTCGCAGTCCTCGCCACCACCGCGATCGTCGCGCTGTTCGCCGTGCGGCCCATGTTCGGTTGGTCGCTCGTCGTGCTGAGCTACCCCTTCATCTACCTCCAGCTCTTCATCGGGAGGGAGATCAACATCCCCTACGTCGACCTCTTCGCCATGCTCACCTTTGTTGGGGTCATCCTCCGGTCCGTGACCAAACGACTCCGCCTCGGCCACTCTTCACGCTTCACGCTTCACTCTTCACTTCGTCTCCCCGGCCTCCTCCCCTTTCTCCTCTTCATCGTCGTGGCCGCATTCTCACTCACCAACGTCGAGCACCTCGCCCTCGGAGTGAAGTACCTTCTCCGCCCGCTCACATTCTTCTACCTCATGTTCATCGTGCTGCCCGTCGTCGTGGTGGACACTCCGCGACGACTCTTCACCACGTTCCGACTCCTATTCGTCGTCGGCATCGCGGCTGCGGCGATGGGGGTATGGTCGCTCGTATTCCCGCCGGAACCCGGCGTGTTCCGCCGCGCGGTACCGATTGCCGTGTTCGGGACCACGCCGCTCGGCACGAACCACAATCTCATCGCTGAAGTCCTCGTGAGTATCATTCCGATCGGCATCGTTCTCGCCGCGTTCGCGCATGAGCGATTGCGGCGTTGGTACGTCGTGGGGACGGCCGTCCTCTCCCTCGTCACGCTCCTCACGTTCTCTCGCAACGGCTGGCTCACGCTCGCCGTCGAGGGTCTCGTGCTCCTCGTCGCCGTCGCGCGTGACCGCGGGATGTCCTGGCGGCGAATTGCTACGCTCGCCGCTCCGGCCATCGCCATCGCGGTGCTCGCGGTCGGCGTATTCTCGATGAGCACCATTGCGCGAAGCTCCAACATCAATCGTATTCGCCTCACGGAGATCGCACTCGCGCAATTCCAGGAGCACCCGTTCGTTGGGGCGGGGGTTGGGACGTTCATCGAAGCGGTGAGTCGGGATCGCTGGTACGTCGGAGATTTCGGTCAACCACAGGAGGCGCATGGACTCGTCCAAAAACTCCTCGCAGAGACCGGCGCCCTTGGGCTCATTGCGTTCCTCGCGCTCCTCGCATCCATCATCGGGTACATCGTTCGGGTGTACCGTATGTCCGCCATTACTGAACACTGGCGACTCATCCTCCTCGCACTCCTGCTCTCTGCGGCGGGGAGCATCGTCTTCCAGCTCTTCAACACCTCGTACTTCGTCTCCAAGCTCTGGCTCCCCCTCGGTATCGCCCTCACCGCCGCCCGCCTCGCCGAGCGGGGGATCCAGCTCCGGCGTGAGGACGCAGGTGCGGTGTCGTGATGGTCCGCCTCTCCGACTCTTGCGGTCCATTGACAACGCGAGTACGCTGAAATAGTATGACGGCGTTCGAGTGGGCAGCAGCCTTGGCTCCGGTGGAGCCACCTGCTGCATACTACTGTCGCAATGATAGCGATTGGCATGGACGATTCGAGAAGTTTGTTCCGTATGTCCGAGCCGAAGGGGTCGTCGACACCAACCTTCCGCTCGTGGCGAGCGTGCTCGGTGAAGTTGGCGACAACTGCTTTGCACACAATGTTGCTGCGTGGCCTGATCTCATGGGATGTTGGTTTGAGGGGTGCGTACTGTGCGATGGTCTACCGATATGCGGATTAGCATTGCAAGGCAAT
>CAZPCZ010000009.1:0-1886 GCA_964585225.1 uncultured Gammaproteobacteria bacterium | reverse complement strand
GGGGTGCGTACTGTGCGATGGTCTACCGATATGCGGATTAGCATTGCAAGGCAATTTGGAACCTCGCTCGTCTCTCGTCCTGCTGGACGTGAGGCGTTTGCGGCATTGGACGCGAACGTGCTCCACCAGCTTCCACCGTCGGAAGGCATCGAGGTTGACTTTTCGGGCCTTGATGTCCTTACCCCATCATGGGCAGAGGAGTTCTTTCCGAGATTGCACACAAAGTACGGCGCGCGCGTCGTGCTCCTGCCATCCGATAACCCTTCTGTGAACCTGACGCTCAAGGCGATTGGCCAATCTTCAGCGACGTGATCGACTTCCGCGATGTACAAGCACGGGATCACGACATGAAAACGTCCCCTCTCAAGGGGGCTGTTTTCGTTCGGCTCCAAAGGTTTACGCGACTTCGTCGCCCATTGACCAAAATGTGCAGTCCGAGCAGCGCGAGGATTGCAGAGCGAGCGCCTGCCCGCCTCTGGCGGGAAGCGAGCGTCATTTTGGCCAACTCGTTGATATGCGAAGGGATCGCATGGATGGTGAACTACAAGCTGCGCCTTGCGTATATATTAGTTATAGTGTACCATTAAGGGTAGGATAGGCAATGTAATCATTTCGGGTACATGTATGAAGAAAATTGAAGCCAGCCAAATATTGCAAAAAAGCGGCAAAAAAATATTTAGCACCTCAGATTTGAGGAATCTTTTTGGCGTGGGGAATTCCAATACACTGAACAAGCAAATCCGGGGGCTCATCAGCGCAAACGTCATCATGAGAATCTCAAAAGGGTATTACTACCTCACTGCAAATAAGCCTTCTGATTTTGAGCTGGCGAATGTGCTCTACTGGCCTTCGTATATTTCGCTTTATTCTGCCCTGAATTACTACGGCATCTTAGTGCAGACCCCCCAAGAGATTACTTCAGTAACGACAAAGCTCGCGACGGTGATCGAGGATGATGGCAAGAAATTTTCGTACTCCCATCTCGATCTCAAATATTTTTCCGACTATCAGAAATTAGATCGGTTTTTAATTGCCACTCCCGAAAAAGCATTAATCGATGCCATGTTCTTCGTTGCCCTCGGCAGAGGTTCGTTGTCTATCGAGGAATTGAATGTCGAAGCAATCAATAAGGATAAAGTGAACGAGCTTGCGTTGAAGATTTCCAATCGGGCGTTTAGGAAATATTTCGCCTCTATAAATCTATGATTTCTGAAGACCAGGTCCAGGAATTTTCCAAACGGCTCGCCATTGATGCTTTCACGGTTATCCGTGAGTATATTCAAATTGTCTTTTTGAGTATTCTCTACAGCTCAAGAGAAGGTCGGAAGATCTACTTCAAGGGCGGTACCGCCATCCGACTTCTTTTGAAATCCAATCGTTTTTCCGAGGATCTCGATTTCACCGCCGAGCTTACGGCTCGTGAGCTTGATGTGGTAGTGAACGAGACGATCAAAAAGGTCGGCTTCATCGTCCCAAGCGTAAGGTTCAAGAGAGCCGATGGGGGCATGAGTTCTTATACCGGTATTTTGAGCTATCAGCCGCAAGGCATGAAGTATCCGCTCAACATCCACCTCGATTTCTCGCTTCGTGAAAAATCGGAGACCCAGAAGCAGACCGTGCTTGAGACCGACTTTCCGATTGCTCCCCAGCCGATAGTGCGGCACATGGATTGGCCGGAGGTGCTCGCCGAAAAAATTCGTGCCTTCTTAGTGCGCTCAAAGGGGCGTGACGTATATGATCTTTGGTTCATGCTTGGAAAAGGTGTGGAGCTGAACTGGGACATGATCAATCGCAAGGTCAGGATGTACAACATTGAGACTTCGCTTCAGGACCTGATGGATCGGATCGGAGCATTGGATGAGAAGATAATCAAAAAGGATCTCGGT
>CAZPCZ010000008.1:22069-28150 GCA_964585225.1 uncultured Gammaproteobacteria bacterium | reverse complement strand
CTCGAGGAGGTGGGGCTCGGGTACGTGAAGCTCGGGCAGTCCGCGACGACGCTCTCCGGCGGCGAAGCGCAGCGCATCAAGCTCGCGACCGAGCTCTCACGGCGCGAAACCGGCCGCACGCTCTACATCCTCGACGAGCCGACGACCGGGCTCCACTTCGCGGACATCGAGCGGTTGCTCAAGGTCCTCGGGCAGCTCGTGGATAAGGGGAACACCGTGCTCGTCATCGAGCACAACCTCGACGTCATCGCGAACGCCGACTGGGTCATTGACCTCGGCCCCGAGGGTGGGAGCCACGGCGGCGAGGTCGTCGCCGCCGGCACCCCACGCGACGTCGCGAAGGCAAAGGGGTCCATCACGGGGCAGTACCTCAAACGTGTATTGCAAGGCGTAAAGGCGTAGAGGTGTACGAAGGTGTAGCGAAGAGGGATCGAAAATCCCCGAGGCCAGTGCGGCCTCGGGGATTTCACGGTTGGCATCAATCACGCTGCGATTTCTTTCATCTTTTTCCCGTACTTCCCGCGGAGGTGGTGCAGTTTTGCGCGGCGGACTTGGTAGCGCTTGACCGTCTCTACCTTCGCGATCGTCGGCGCGCGGAGCGGGAAGATGCGCTCGACGCCGATCCCCTGGCTCACCTTGCGCACGGTGAACGTCGCGCCGGGCTCGTTCCCGTGCCGGCGAGCAATGACGATGCCCTCGAAGATCTGAATTCGCTCCTTCTCCTCGCCCTTCGAGGTCATCTCCTTCACGCGCTGGTGGACCTTGACGACCTCGCCGGGCCGTGGGTTCCATTGTGGTTGTGCTGCGGTCATAGAGTTACGGGGATGCACGGATCGCATCGAGGACGAATCGCGCGACCTCGGTCGGCGTTCGCTCATCCGTCGTGATGATCAGATCGTACGGGGCGAGGTTTCGGATGTCAATACGGTAGAACTTCCGGTACCTCCGCGCTTCCCCATTCGCGCGTTCTCTGAGCTTCCGGAGTGTTTCTGCTCGCGTGCCGCCCTCGCGCTCCATGATGCGACGGACGCGCGTCGCCTCTCGCGCGGTCACCCAGATGCGGAACGCCGGGAGTCGGCTGCGCTTCGTCATCCACCCCGCGAGGCGACCTTCAAGGATGAGGTCGCGGCGTTTTCGGGCACGCGCAACGAGCGCGGCGTCGAGCTTCCGGTCGAGCGCGGGGTGCGCCTCGACGTGGCGAGCAAACTCGGCCAGCGTCATCGTATGCCGTTGAGCGGCGTCACGGAAGATCTGCCCCGCGTTGAGGTACGGGTAGCGGAGTGCTTTCGCGAGGTTCTTCGCGAGCGTGGATTTCCCCGAGCCGGGGGTTCCAGAGATCGTGATGCGCACAGGGATCGTAAACTCTAACATCGAAACCCGAAACCCTAAACAAATCCAAAATTCAAAACTCCAAATTTAGGGTTCAGAGTTTAGGGTTTAGAGTTTTCGAGAGGAAGCCGTATGCTTCCTCTGCCGTCATCGCCTCGCCTCGCTGGAGCCGCGTGAGCTGCTCTTCACGGAGTGCTTCGATGAGCTCGCCGATGCGCGGTCCGGGCGGCAAGCCGAAGCGCTGCATGATGTCATTCCCATTGATGACCGGCTTCGGGAGGCGATTCCGCTCCTCGATGAGTGCGGCGAGGTCGCGGATGCGCTGTCGGAGCGCGCGGAAGTGCACGAGGTCCGGAGGTCCGCCTCCCATGGGTACCGCGGCGGAGCCGTCGCAGAATGACACGCGCTGGAGCGCTTCGCCTGGCTTGTTCGGGTTGAAGAAGTACTTCTCGAGCGTCGCATTCCGCATGGTTCCAGGATCATTGAGGAGCAGGAGGTGATGGTCCACGACGAGCCCGAGGTCCGCGGGGTCCACGTGGAGTCGGTGTCCCTTGGGGAATGGCGAGGCGAACGCGAGTCGATGGGCGATCCTCCGCACCATCTCGCCACCCACCGCGTCGTGACCGTCGAAGCGGATGCGGTCGGTGCCGTCCCGTTCCGGGGTCTTCTGCGTCGGCGGCTTCCCGAAGTCATGGAAGAGCGTGCCGAGGATCACGAGCGCGGACGGTCGTTCATCCCCAAACTCCGCGCGATACTCGGGCGAGGAGAGCTTGGAAAGCGCGAGGCGCGTGTGTGTCCAGACGTCGCCCTCGGAGTGGTAGATGTCCGGCTGTGTGCATCCTTTCATCGCGAGCGCTTCTGGCATGAGCTCGGCGATGGCTCCCGCCTCGTCCCAGAGGTCCATGCTCCGGACGGGATCGGCGTCGAACGACTTGATGAGCTCGCGGGCGATGACCTCGCGCGGCGTGACGAACTCTCGGTCCGCGAGGAGCGTGGTCTGCTCGTGTGCCTTCTGTACGGGGCGCTGCTCGTTGATCTTCGGCATGAGCGCTTGGATCGCCCGCATCGTTGCCGGCTCGATGTCGAACGACAGCTGGCAGGCAAATCGGAGCGCTCGGAGCATGCGCGAGCGGTCCTCGGTGAAGCGCTCCGTCGCATCCCCGACCGCACGGATGGTACGGGCATCGAGGTCTGCGCGTCCGCCGTACGGGTCCACGAGCTTCCCGTTCCGCACGTCCCATGCCATCGCGTTGATCGTGAAATCGCGGCGCGCGAGGTCGTCTTCGGTGCGGAGGTCCGGGTTGGCCTGCACGTCGAAGTCGCGCGCGCCGCCGGTGCCCTCGGCGTGCTCCGTCCGCGGGAGTGCGATGTCAATGGCTTCAGCGCCCTCGGGCCAGTCGGCGGGGACGAACTTGAACACGCCGAAGTTTCGGCCGACGAGATTCACGCTGCCGCGGGCGCTGAGGAACGCCTCGAGATCTCGCACCGGCACGCCGCGGATGACGAAGTCGTAGTCCTTCGCCTCGCGGCCGAGCAGCGCGTCGCGGACGATCCCGCCGACGAGGTACGCCTCCGATCCCGGGAACTCCGCCGCAAGCTCGCGCAGGAATCCAAGGCCAGGCTCCTGTTCGAGGGAGCGGCCGAATTGTGCGAGCCGTTCATCCGGTGTGTCCGGCATAGGTGGTCTCCCTTTTTCCATACGTATTCGTACCGTACCACGATGACATTGACGGCGACGAGGGAACGCGCTATGGTAGCGCTCCGCTGCCCTTTCGTCAACCCAGCACAGGAGGCGCATACGATGTCACCAGAGCTGAAGCTGTTCTGCGGACGGTCGAACGTCCCGCTCGCGCAGGCGATCGGTCGCGAGCTCTCGACGCTCTTCGGCCACCCAGTGTCGGTCCCGTGCGTCGCGAAGCAATTCAACGACGGAGAGCCGAACGTCCAGCTCACCGAGAACGTCCGCGGTTCGGATGTGTTCCTTGTCCAGTCGACGCACCAGCCCGGCGATCACTTCGTCGAGCTCCTCGCGATGGCGAACGCCGCCGAGCTCGCGTCGGCCAAGAGCGTCACCGCAGTCATGCCGTACTTCGGGTGCGCGCGGCAGGATCGAAAGGTGAAGCCGCGGACGCCGATCACCGCGCAGGCAGTGTGCCGAGCGCTCGAGGCAGTCGCCATCGACCGCCTCCTCACGACCGACCTCCACGCCGGCCAGATCCAGGGGTTCTTCCGCGGTCCGTTCGACAACCTCGAGGCGCTCCCGCTCCTCCTCCGTGCGATTCGCCAGGAGCTCCGCGTTGACTTTCGCGAGGTCGCGTTCGTCTCGCCGGATGACAACGGCGTCGAGCGCTGTCGAGAGACCGGCAAGCTCGTCGGCTGCAACCTCGTGACGTTCGTCATGAAGCAGCGGGATGCGGAGGACGGGACCGTGCACTCGTATGGCGTTCGGGATCCGGATCTCGTGCGTGACCACGACGCGCTCCTCATTGACGACATCGTGGACACCGCCGGTTCGCTCATGAAGGCAGCGGACGCACTCCGCACGGCGGGTGCCCGGCGCATCTTCGCGGCTTGCGTGCACCCGGTGCTCTCGCGCGATCAGAAGACCGGCGAACTCGCGTGCGAACGGATCGCGCGGTCAGCGATCGAGCGGCTCTACGTGACCGACACGATCCCCATCGACCGCGCGCCGGGGGCGAGTGATCCCGTGTTCCGCGAAAAGTTGCGGATCGTCTCCACCGCCGAACTCTTCGCCGGAGCGATCAAGGAGATTCGCGAGCACGGTTCCGTGAGCGCGATGTTCCAGCGCACGGCCGCGGAGATCATGGCCGACTGAAGTGATCCATCGAGGCCCCCGACACGCGTCGGGGGCCTCTGCTCGTCGTGCTACACTGTGGATACCACTCTATGCAAGACGTGACGCCAACTCTCCGATCCCTCGGCCTCCTCGAGAGCGAGGTGAAGGTGTACCTCGCGGCGCTTGAAGGTGGGCCGTCGACGGTCATTGACCTCGCGGGTGCGACGCGGCTCTCGCGGCCCGCGACGTACACCGCGATCGAGACGCTCACCGAGCGCGGCCTCATGAGCACCGTGCAGGCCGGCAAGAAGCGGCTCTTTGCCGCCGAGCACCCGGACCGGCTCCTCCAGTACGCGAAGCGCCGGGAATCCGAACTCCGCGCGCGCGTCGCCGACCTCGAGCGCGCGCTTCCCGAACTCGCACTCCGTGTCGGCGGGGAGAAGCCGATCGTGAAGCTGTTCGAAGGGAAGGAAGGGATTCAGGCGATCGCCGAGGATATCCGGGAGACGCGTCCGCAGCGCATTGATGAAATCACGAACGTGGACGCGATGCGTACCGCACTGTCGAACGAAGATCTCTTGCCGATTCGTCACGAACTCGAGCGTATTGGGACACGAGTACGTGGCCTCTACGCAGGGACGAACCTCCGCCCACCTCCAAATGTCGATGCGCGGGCGCTCCCGGAACGTTACTGTCGGTTCAGGGGGAATATCTCCGTGACCAGCAAACGTATCGCGATCGTCACGTTTACTGGAAAGCTCCACTCGATCATGGTCGAGAGCGAAGACCTTTCGGATACATTCCGGACGCTCTTCGAGCTCGCGTGGGAGACTGCGAAAGAATTTCCAAAGCCCAGTGGTCCCCTCCCCTTAGGGTAAGGGGAGGTTGGGAGGGGTTACGAACGACTCGTAACTCTCCCTCACCACCCCTCTTACCCTAAGAGGGGGAGACGTCCTCGGAAAAGACACCTGGTGTCTTTTTTTGTTTCGAGAAAAATGAGATCCCCGGCGCTGGTCAGCGCCGGGGTCTCGGTCACCCTCCGAACATTGGGCACCTCCGTGGTTGGGGGGTGGCGATCCAGATCCCGCACCTTTCGCTTCGTTGGAGCGATTTGGTTGCTCTTCGTTCACGAAGCGGGATCAGGGTGTTGCCGGGCGTCGATCATGCTGATGCGTCGCCCAGCTTCTCCACTCCCACCACTCGGGTGGCCTTTCTCCCTCGGGTGACCTCTGTTGCCGTGGAACCTCGAGGATCTCTAACGGCGCGCTAGCCTCCGCACATGGTGCACCTCCTGCAAGGGATTTGTTCGGTGTGACCGTTGGCCCCGTACTTCGGGGCCGCGAAACGTTCGAAAAGGGCCGCATCCCCGAGCACCATGTGCCTTGGGCTCGGTGAGCGTCGAATCCACTGTATCACGGACCAGGATGACGTGTCAAGTAGTCACGGTACTGTCGGTTGACCGTCTCGTATTTTCTGACAAAATTGTAATGCATATTTTCTTTGTATTGTATTCCAGAATAATGCTTGTATTGAGCCAGTATTCTATCATAAGTAATGCAACCACTTGACAAGATTTTTAAAGTATGGTAGAGTGCTAAATGTACGGTGGAACTGGTGCTTGCGACGGCGCAGAAATCATACCCGCGTCGATCACCTGGCCAGCAAAACCGACTTCACACGGCAATCTCAGTCCTCGTGCTGAGAACTCAGCAAATCAACGTGTCATTCCGAGGAGCGACGAGGAATCTCACACCATGGCGTGAGATCCTTCGCCCGGCTCAGGATGACACTAGCCGTTGGCTGAGTTCTCGGCACGAAGGGCCACGCTCCTTCCAAGCCGAAACAGTTTGCCCGACGCGCGGTGTAGGCGAGAGCTACTTCGCACTCATGGACAGCGCAACGGTCCACACGCCCTCGGGCGCCGTGGACCAGCAGCTCTCTCCGCTTCTTCCCGC
>CAZPCZ010000008.1:20608-22059 GCA_964585225.1 uncultured Gammaproteobacteria bacterium | reverse complement strand
CCAAGCCAAAACAGTTTGCCCGACGCGCGGTGTAGGTGAGGGTTACTTCGCACTCAAGGTAGCGCAACGGTCCACGCGCCTCACGACGCAATGGACCAGCAGCTCTCTCCGCTTCTTCCCGCGTTAGGCATTGGACCGAAATAACTTGGGCGCCTTGCGCCCAGCGTTCGGCCAGATTTCGTCGCTCTGACCGAGCGAACCCGGAGCCGTAGCCGAGCTACGGTGAGGACTTCGCGACCGAGGAGCGGCGGAAGATGGCTGGACGATGGGATGCAAGGCGACAAGATTGTTTTGGTCCGATGCCTTAGGCAATTCCGATTCGATTCCGAGCCGAACTCGTGCGGTGTAGATGAACGGTTACTTCGAACATCATCGGAGCGGTGACCGGGTGAGCTGTTGAGGGCGTTACAACCCGTCGACGCAGCCACCAATCACCTCGCCAGCATTCGATCGTCCCCCCACACGGGTGCTCCTCCACGGGAACGTGGAAAGGGGCAGCGATCGAAACTCATCTCCGTGCGCGCTGGCGCGTACCTGAGCGAGCTCGACTCACGTCGGGCCACTCGGGTGGAGGTGAGACCGGAACGCAAGTTCTATCGGCTGTGCGGTCGCAAGAACGCGCAGTCAGCCGAGGGGAGTGTGGACCCAAGGCAAGCACCGTCATCGCCCTTTCCCACGAGTTCGGATCGGATGTTCAACATTCAATGGAGGGCACGGGGGGTGCCGAGAACCATCCCCCCGTGAATCAACGGTGAGCCTCATTTCGGTGAGGAAACTCGTTGATCCCGTTCCGGCGGGGTCCCTCCCACGATGTTCTCCCCGGGCCGCAGCGTCTCGCGGCCCGCATGAGGCCCCAAGGTCCCGACGTCTCCTCGCACGCATCGTGCGTTGCGGACGTCGGGATCCTCACTCCTGACGCGGTCATGCTTGTCCGACCGCTTCAGAAGTGAGGAGAACTCTCCTCGTGACCTTTCCAACAACCCCTTTCCCCATCCGGCTCCGTCGAGTACGTAGGGGCGGGTTTTGCACCCGCCCGCGGGAGGGAATAAATCCCTCCCCTACGTCATTCGAATGGTTAGACCGGCAGGAGGTGTCGAATGGCCAAGTTCAGCGTGCCGATGTCGGTCGGGCAGCAGCTCGCGTCTCGCGCGGATGCGACGGTGAATCACGAGGGCGGGCTCGCGTTCGAGCTCGATCCGCGGACGCGCCTCTACACGCGCGTCGCGTCCGCCCTCATGGCGGAGAAGAAGTTCTACGAGTCCGCGCAGCAGGCCGACGCGGCGCTGCTCGCCGATGTGCGCGCGGTTGCGGAGACGGACCCCGAGTTCGTCCTGCGGCTCGCGGCGTACGCGCGGCAGGTGCTGAACCTGCGCAGCGTGGCGACCGTGCTGCTCGTCGAGGCGGCGGCGATCCCGGCGTGCAAGCCGTACGTGCGTCGTTGAACGCCGGAG
>CAZPCZ010000008.1:0-20598 GCA_964585225.1 uncultured Gammaproteobacteria bacterium | reverse complement strand
GGACGAGCCGGCCGAGGCGATCGCGTACTGGGTGAAGCGCCACGGCGCGATCGGCGCGAGCGGCCCGAAGGGCGGCGATCACGCGTTCCCGAACTGCCTCGCGACGGGACTCGCCGACGCGCTCCGGCGCTTCGACGAGTACCAGTTCGCGAAGTACGACCGGGACGGCTCGGTCAAGCTCCGCGACGTCCTGCGGATCGTGCGGCCGAAGCCGCGCAGCGATACCGAGGCGGCGCTCTACCGCTACCTCGTCCGCGGCGAGCTCGATGCACAGCTCCTGCCGAAGCTCGCGGCCAAGGCGGCGCTCCTCCGCAAGGAGGCGTTCGACGCCGAAGCCCGCGACCTCGCGGCCCAGGCCCACGCGACGTGGGAGGTGCTGACGTCGAAGTTCGGCACGAAGGCCGAGGTCTGGAACGCAGGCAACCTGCCGTTCATGGCCGGGCTCCGGAACCTCGCGAACCTCATGCGGAACGGTGCTGACGAAGCGCTTGACCGCGTGATCGCGATGCTCCGCGACCCGAACCACGTCCGGCGGTCGAAGCAGCTGCCGTTCCGGTTCGTTGCGGCGCTCCGCGCGGTCGAGTGCGAGATCGAATCGGGGCACCCCCGCAAGGGGGAGGTCCTCGACGCGATTCGCGCGGCCGTCGAAGCGTCGGTGGCGAACTTGCCGGTGCTCTCGGGCACCACGTTCGTCACGGCGGACAACTCCGGCTCGATGGACAGCCCGTTCTCGGATCGGGGCTCCGTCACGTACCGTGACACCGCGAACCTCCTCGCCGCGGTTGCGAACGCGGCGTGCGAGCGCGCGGTCACGAGCGTGTTCGGGACCGACCACGAGTGGGTCACCACGAGCCGCGAGGACTCCGTCCTCACGAACTTCGGCGCCTTCGAGGCGGCGGGGCACCGCGTCGGCGGGAGTACGAACGCGCACCTCGCGATCCGCGCCCTTCGGGAGCGTGGAATCCGCGTGGACCGCATCGTGCTGCTGTCCGACATGCAGTGCTACGACACCACGTCGACGTGGTGCGGCGAGTCGCTCGCTGGAGAGCTGCGGAAGTACCGGAGCTCGGTGAACCCGGAGGTCGTGTTGTACTCCGTGGATCTCGCCGGCTACGGGACCTCGCAGTTCCCGCAGGACGAGCGTCGTGTCGCGCTGCTGGCCGGGTGGTCCGAGCGGTTCCTGGAGTTCGTGCCGCTCTTCGAAGCGGACGCGACCCAGGCGATCGATCGGATCGCTCGCTGGACGCCCCCGGGCGCCCGCGAGGACGCCGAAGCGGCGTGAAGTTTCTGGTGGTCCGTCCCGTGTGAGCGGACCACTTCCCCCGAGATCACGAGGTTGTCCAACATTCGATGTTGGACAGACCGCTCGCGGCTTCGGGGGAGGAAGAGGATGCGCGTGCGCAGGCATCCACATCAAACTCTGGCAATTCCGGAACCAAAGCAGCTTCACCGCCTATACCAGGATGTCTCCGCTCGAGAGGAGCGCCTGGAAAAGGTGGAGCTGGCGGCTGCGGCCGCTTACCAGGGAAGGACGAGTGAGATGGGCCCCAGCCGGGCCCAACTCACCCACCACCTTCGTGGGTACCCGTCCAAAGAGGCGGGTTGGCACCGAGGGGTTCCGCGCCCTGCATCCTCCCACATGCAAACAGCGGACTGCACACATGTTCTCCCTGCCCTTACTTCGGTCGGGGCATCCCTTGAGCCGCTGATGCTTCAGCGTTTCAAGGGATGTGATGGGCGCGCGCAGCCATTACTCCGAGGATCCAAAAGACCTCTGCCTTGGGTGACGGTGATGCGACACCCAAAACCAGGTGGATTAAACCTGGATTGCGCGCATTCTCTTTCCACGAGGAGGTCGTCATGCACTGGCCGTACTAGCAGTACCCAGCCGTGAGGGGTAGTACCGGCAGAGGTAGGAAGCCAGGAAATCCTCCCTCAACCAAAAGGGGAGGGCAGCTACGCTGCCTATAGTCCTGAACCTGAATATCTCCGGAGCGATCGCACGTTCTGCGTGCGTACGCGAGCGGAGGTCTCCGAGATAACGGGACGAGACATCGGTTGCAGATGAGCCGATGCATTCAGCCGAAGAGGACGAACCTGAAAACCTGGTGCAGGGCGCGAGCAACACATCGCTCGCGCCTCCACCAGAGTCGATAGATTCCGGAACCTCCCACAAATTCACGATCGTGGAAATTGGGGAGGTCATGGAATCGGCGATTCTGGCGGGGCAGATCGGCGTGCGCAGCGGTCTCCTCCTTCCACGTGCTCTCCAGCAGATTTCCGGCGGTGGCCACCGCAAGGAGGTCGGAGCAGGTGGATGGCCCTGAGCGCTCAGGGTGGTTGGGTTCCGCGCCGACACAGCGGACTGCGCACATTCCTTTCCGACCCCCACGTCCCCTCGCTGTGGTCGTGAACGTCTAGTTGACAACCACAGGAGGAAAACATGTACGAGTACGTCCATTCGGTACGCATCGCCGTCGGTTCCTGCAATCACTGCAGTGAGAACAATGAGTGGTTCCTCCACGAGCTCAGGGATGGGAGTGTGAGGCTCTGGTACGAGGGATGTGGCGGGCTCATGGGCAGAGCGTACAAGGAGCGAGGGCAGACGGTCGATCGCAGCAAAGCGATTGCGGACCTTGAGCGGCGCATCAGCGATCTCCGTGAGGAAATGCGTGAGTTGTTCGACAACCTCCACGGTGCGGAGAAGATGCTGAGGCGCCTTCGCAAGGCGAGCGAGATCAAGGCGGAGTGATCGTCAACATGGCGCGAGCAGCACATCGCTCGCGCCTCCCACCAAAGATTTCGAACTCAATCGAAGTTTTTGGTGGGGGTGAGATGAGCGTGCGCAGCCATTTTACTTCCGCTGGGCTCTGTCTCTGCGTGTCTGCCGGAAACGGCATGACCGGACAGATTGTCGGACTTGCTCCGAACCAGTTGACCCTCGAGATACCTGCGTACGCGCGCGTACGGTGGCCTCGAAACCCGGGTGGGTAAACCCGGACTGCGCACATTCCTTTCCATCATCAGCGTTCTTTTCGACCCACCGTAACAAGAAGGAGGTACAGCTGGACTTCATTCGGGTTGATGGAGGGGTCGTCACCCCTTCCGGGACCATCGCAGAGTCCATCTTCGTGGATCGCGGACCGACTCCCGGGACGCATCTCATCAAGAGGCCTCGCGATGGTTCCCGAACGGTCATCACCACCGATGAACTCCTGCGGAGGATTCGCTTCATCGAACTCAGGATCATGTTCCTCTGCGTGAAGAACATGATCCAAGAGATCGGGAAAGCGAGATCCCTCAAGCGGCGCCTCAAGGCCGCATCCCGCAGGGAGCACATCGTGGCGAGGGCACGCGCGGACTCCCCGTCCGACCGCGCGATACAAATGAAGGGGAACGCTCGGGAATAAAAGACCGAACACCGAGCACGACGGCGGGCCGACGACCTCGGCCCGCCCTCCACCAGAGCCGACGGATTCTACGAATCCCACCGAAATCCACGATCGTTGAAATCGGTGGGATCAGAAGCATCAGCGATTCTGGCGGGGCAGATTGTCCAACACGTAGTGTTGAACACCATCAACCACCAACAAAGGAGGTGCACGATGATTGGATTCGCCCTGATGGTCGCCGCGGTGTGCTGGCCCGTGCTCCTCGCGGTCGTCGGTGGCGCGCTTGCGATCGGTGTGACGTTCGCACTCTGCGAACGCAGCGCACCGACGCGCCGCTTGCCGGAGCGGCCGCGCCTCCGCTGTGCGGAGGACACCGCGCTCCTGCGCGAGCGCGCGGAGGAGCGACGCCGGGATCTCCGGCGTCGGTGACCGGGACGCGAACATAAAGCTCGCGTCTCTACCAGAGACGTACAAATCACCGACTATCCAAGATTTCACGATCGTGAGAAATTGGACAGTCGACGTTTCTGGTGGGGATCGAGGGTGCCAACACACCATTCAGTTTCATGTACCCATTCGTGCGAATGGGTACATGGGGAAGGAGCGAAGCGATGGGCTACTACCACGGCACGTATGGATGGCGTGCGTACGAGGAGCGCGTTGCGGGGCTCACGGCAGCGGGCATCCCGTACACGGAAGCGCAGCAGGACGAGCGGTACATCCGTGGGCCGAGCAGCCGGTGCTGCTGCCGGTGTGGAGATGCATCGAAGCCGTGCCCCTGGTGCACGAAGTCGTGCGGGTGCTTCCAGCGCCTGCGCATCGCTCGCTGGACCGATCCGGCGACGCAGCGCCGCATGGTGTGCGAGGAGTTCCTCGCGGTGTTGAACCACGGGAGTCGCGGGGCGAGCATGGTTGCAATCGTCGTGTACGAGGATGGCCACCGACCGGAGCTCCGCACCGTCGAGCTCGACGATGAGCGCACGGTGGACGACGAGTCGCAGCGCGAAGAGGAACGGTACCACGCGGTCCGCGACACCGAGGCGTACCAGCGCGAGCACTTCCCGTGGCAGTTCGAGGAGGATGGATGAAGCGAGTGGTCGCGCGAAGACCGAAGGCGCCCCGTCGCGAGATGGGGCGTTCTGTACAACGGCCCTCTTGCGCTCCAAGTTTTTTCGTGGTATTCTGAACACGTATGGATCAACACCAGAAGAAACAACTTCCGATTCTCGTCGAACGCGATGAGGACGGATTCTATGTCGTCGAGTGTCCGGCGCTCGAAGGGTGCTACACGCAAGGAGAGACGCTCGACGAAGCACTCAAAAACATCCAGGAAGTCATCGCGCTCTGCCTCGAGGAGGAGAAGAACCGGCAGCTCTTCGAGGAGTACCACCCCCGCGAGCTCAGCTTCCACCTCATGGCGGTGTAGCCGTGTATGCCACGGCTCCCGCAGCTCTCGGGACGGGAGGCAATTCGCGTGTTTGAGGGACTCGGCTACCGCGTTGTGCGACAGCGCGGTAGCCATGTTCGTTTACTCCCGCCCGAGGGATCAACGCAGAAACCACTGACCATCCCAGACCACCATGCGCTCGGAAAGGGGTTGCTCCGGAAGCTCATCCGCGACGTCGGCATTTCCGTTGATGAGTTCCTGCGTTTACTGTGACAACCTCTCTGCCCGAGCACTTCCCGCCATCGCCACAAGCGGACGATGAGATCGTCAACCGGCTCGGGCTGTCCGCCGATGAGCTCCGCCTCGCCAAGGAGGTCCACGTCCAGGGTACGGAACATCTCCTGGAGCGACTCAGAGAGCGGGCCGTCGAGTTGACAGACAAACAGCGTGAGCTCTCGAGCGCTGTCGCCGCCGAACTCGATGCGACGTTGCGGGCGTATGGGATCGGCATGCCGGACCGCCCCGCTCCCGAGGTCATTGCCTTCGAGCAAGCCGATTTTCTCGAAAGCACTGGTCGAACGGAAACGGCGCAGCAGCGAACTGGCGGCATCTTCATTCCTGCGCTGCATACCATCGTGCTCCGCTACCTGAAGAAGGCCTGGTCGAACGATGCACGCAATGAGACCTTCGTGCACACGCTGGCGCACGAGAGCGTCCATGCGGCAGGCATCCGAAGGATGCAGACGATCCTCACGTCCAAAGGGGACGCAGCGATCGAAACGCATCGGTCTGGGCTCCACATCTTCGCACTCGACAACCCCGAGCACAGCAGGTTCTCCGACTTGGACGAGGCGGTGACGGAAATGCTCGCGATCACCGTCAGCAATCGCGTCATCCGTGCTCGACCGGAGCAGTTCCGCACGACCATGGTGAGCCAGATCGCCCACTACCTCCGGCACGCGCCCGACCATGCGCCGTGGCGGACGTTGGCGGTGAGGATGGGCTGGCGGCCAACCGATTCCGATGAGCGTACGTCCGCAATCGCGGAGAGGCTGCTCGATGAGAAGAAATTTCCCTACTCCGTCGGTCGGGAGCGGTTCCGATCGTACGTGAAGCAGCGTCGAGTGCTCAAGAAGATCATGGACGAAATCGGGAGACGGAATCCGAATAATTACGGGACGCCGAGCGACGTCGAGGCTCTGTTCTATCGGGCCATGATCGGGGGGACGATGCTCGAGCTCGGCCGCGTCGTCGAGAAGACGTTCGGCGCGGGAACATTTCGCCTCATGGCAGAAGACTACTTTGGAAAGGATCTCCAGGAGCGGCTCGAGTCGGGCCGGCCTTGACACGCGACGCGGCGTGTGGTACTACGGGGGCATGGTGAAACGCACGAATTGTTTCCGATGAGGAATGGACGGGCCATAGGCCAACGGGTGGTTCCGATCGCCGCCGCGCGGCAGGAATCCAATCTCGACAGGCTCCGTCGCAGGAAGACGGAGCTCGAAGAGAAGAATCGCGAGCTCGCGCTCGCCGCCGTTCGGGGTGGAAAGACCCCGACCGTCGAGGAACGCCGAGCCATGCAGGCGAACCTCGAGGAGATCCGCGGCATCAAGGCGACACTCCGCGCATTCGGCGCGCTGTACCAGTAGCCCCGACGTCGCATCAGGGTACGACGACGAGCTCCGACGTGATGTCGGAGCTCGTTTCACATATGACGGAAGAATGAAAATCGCCCGAGACAATGCAGGATGTCTCGGGCGATGCACGATTCGTTCGTCACGGATGGTTCGCTCCATCATCGCGTCCAGGCGTACTGACGGAACGTGAGGTTGATCCTCGCGTCCTGGATGCCGGGCTGCTTCGGCACCGCATGGATCCAGTGTCGTTGCAGCGTGCCACCCATGACGACCATGCTCCCATGGGCGAGCGTGAGCGTCACGTCCTGCTTCCGCTGCGGTGCGTTGCGCGCACTGCGATGACGGACAATGAACTGACGGGGTTGTCCGAGCGAGATGGACGCGATGGGCGTGTCGCGCCGGATCTCCGGCTCGTCGTCAGCGTGGAATCCAACGCTGTCGTTCCCGTCACGATAGAGGTTCAGCAGCGCGCCCTGGAATTGCCCCGCGCTCTCGCCGAACACGAACCGTTCCGCGCTACGCCGAATGCCGAGGAGTGTGGGATCCCACGGTGCCGGCGGGTGTGTGACGCCGGAGTAGCTGTACGCGTGGTTGCCAACCCACGCGATGCGGCGGGGGAATGTGCGCCCGCCGAGACGGGTGCTCGCATGCGCCTCCCAGTCGATGCCTCGGAGGAGGCACTCGAAGAGCGTGTCTGCGGACGCGCGGTCGTAGAAGTCGGGGGCGTACTCGAGCCACGCCCCGTCGCCAAGCGTCATGCGCTTCGCCTCGATCATACGAGGCGGTGCGGGGGTTTCCATGGTGTTCCTTTCGTTCTGCGCACGGACCAACGCCATGCGCGGTGGTGGGTGAATGAGCCATCCTCGAACGCCTGAGTATGCCTCGGTAGGGATGAATTGTCAAGAGTAGGAGTTCCGTACATGCTCAATCTTCAGTCATGAAAGCGATCGGAAAGACATTTTTATCATAAAAATTGACAAAATGACCTCACGGTGCTACCGTGGTATCGTATGGATGCAATGTTCCTCAGCGTCCTCACCGCGAATGGGTTTGACGAGAAGGAGGCGCGCGTGTACGTGGCGCTCCTCGAGCTCGGGGAGGCGGTGGTGACGGATGTCGCGCGCCGTGCGGAGCTCAAGCGCTCCATCACGTACGTGCTCCTGCGCCGCCTCGCGGAGCGTGGGTTCGTTTCCGAGCTCCCGGGACGGAAGGTCCAGCGATTCACTGCTGTGGACCCACAGCGGGTCGTCGCGAACATCCAATCGAACTTCAACGCGCTCAAACAGTTGCTCCCCGTGCTCCGAGCAGCGCACAACGTGGGGGTGGGCCGACCTCGGATCGAGGTTTTCGAAGGAGCGGAGGGTGTCGCGAGTGTCTACCGTTCGCTTGAGCTCGGTCGGGAGGGTCGCTTCATGGCGGCGATGGCACAGCACGAAGCACATTTCCCGACGGAGGTGAAGCGGTGGATCGCTGGTCTTCGTTCCGGTCTCATCACGACGCGCGTACGACATCTCGTCCCCGACGATGCCGCTGGCCGACGATTTGTATTGGCATTGAAAAGAGTGAAAACCCAAGTCGTGCGATTCCTTCCGAGGGGGGTTGGTGTGTCGCTCGATTTTGGGATCGTCGACGATCGCGTGGCGATCACGAGCTTCGAGCCACTCTACATCGTGACCATGAAGTCGGAACCCATCGCGACGTCGATGACGACGCTCTTCGATCTCGCGTGGAGTCGTGGGAAGCCGGCGCGGTGAGATGGTGGACGATGATGACATCGTTCCCCCGTGCGACCGTGGTGGCAACCGTTCATTTCTCGTTAGCGAGAGCAGGTGCGCCCGCACCGCACCACTTATCCACGGTCGTGCTTGACGACCTAGAACGGGGTGTGGTTGGATATCCACATCGCCCCATCCCGATGTTCTGGAGGTCACCATGCCCGTTCCTTCCGAAACGCTTTGGTCCGATCGGCTCCGCGAGTACGCGGCCTTCGTGCACGCGTCGCACGCGACCGACATGCGACGCCGCGACGTCGCCCACCTCTTAGAGGACCACCGCGCGCGCGAGCAGTTCATCCAGCGCTGGCGCACGTGGGTCTTCTACTTTCGGCGCTGCCTCCAGCAGCCGGGCTGGTTCGACCGCGACCCCGAACGCCTCGACGAGGCCGTCGTCGAGCTCCGCTCGTACGCTCGTTTCGCCGATCGCACCACCTGGCCCGCGCTCCACGAGATCCTCGACGAGATCGCCTACATGGCCGGCCAGACTCGGGGGATGCGCCAACAGCTCCACGTGAGCCGCCGCCTTCCCATCGCCTCGACCTGAACGACGAAGCACCCAGCCCTCAGTGAGGGCTGGGTGCTCTCCTGTTCCGTCCACATGGAGTGAAGCGGTTGAACCACGTATGGCTACAGAATGATCGCGCTCGCGATGAGGAAGTAGAGGAGGATGCTCACCGCGTCCTGCGCGACGGTCGCGAGTGGACCGCCGCCGAGGGCGGGATCGCGTCCAGCGCGGGCGATGGTTGCGGTGATGAGGAGCGCGAGGCTCGATGCGGTGAGCATCGCGACGAAGAGGGCGATCGCGACTGTCCATGCGACTGCTGCGGACTGGAATCCGACGAGCGCGAATGCGAAGAGGAGGGCCGCGCAGGTGACGCCCATGCCGAGCGAGACCGTGAACTCCCGAGCGAAGACGCGTCCGAAGGCACGTTGCTCCATCGCGAGCGACCGGATGTACAGCGTCTGCGTCTGCGTGCCGAGCGCGTCAGCCATGTACACGATGAGCGGGATGAAGAACGCGAGGCGGAGCTCGCGCGCGAGCGCGTCCTCGAACGCGCGGACGAGTAATGTCATGAGCATCGCACCACCCAAGCCCGCGAGGAGCCATGGGAGACGGCGGTGGACGAGCGTCCCGATCCGATCCGTGAGGATGTCGGTGATCGCGCCGGTCTTCCGGATGCCGGCGAAGCGGAGGAAATCCTCGACGTGCTCCGCGTGGAGGGTTTTCAGAATCGCATCGGTGCCGACGACGCCGAGAAACCGCCCGTCGTGGTCGACCGCTGGCACTGCCTTGATCCCGTGTCGGATCGCGCGCATGGCAACGTGTTCCTGGTCGGTGGTGGGATGTGCGGTGATGACGTTCTGCGTCATCACCGCGTCGATCGGGGCCTTCGCGTCCGCGCAGATGAGCTCCTTCATGGAGATGACGCCAACCGGATGGTCCTGTGCGTCGAGGACGTAGACATACGTGACGGAGTCCCAGCGGCATCGCTCGTGGAGCACTACCCGGCGCACGGCCTCAACGGTCATGCCGATCCGTGCAGTCGGGATACGTTTCGAGAGGAGGGTGGAGGCGGTATGATTTTTCATGTCACGCTTTCGCGTTACGGAGCAGCGCAATCACTTCTTCATCGCTCGTCTGCTCAAATGTATCATAGAACGCGCCGACGGCACCGAACCATTGAGGCGCGTGCAGGCAGGTGACCTCATCCACCATCGCTCGGAGCTTTGCGGTGGAGTCTGCGGCCGCGACTGGTACCGCGAGAACGATTCGTTTCGCGCCCTCTGCACGGATCGTCTGGATGGCCGCAGCCATGGTGAGCCCGGTCGCGATGCCGTCGTCCACAAGGATGACGGCCTTGCCCTTGAGGTTCCGTGGCGGTCGGTCTCCACGATACGTCGTCAGTCTCCGTCGCGCCTCTTTCCGTTCTCGTTCGACCGTCGCTCGGAGGTACTCGTCGCTCGCGTCCGTGAGCGACACTGATTGTTGATCCCACACCGGCTCGCCAGCCTCGGTGATCGCGCCGATCGCGTATTCTTCATTCCCCGGCGCGCCGATTTTCCTCGGAACGACGATGTCGAGCGGGAGGGAGAGCGTCCGTGCAACCTCCGCACCCACAACAACACCGCCTCGCGGTAGGGCAATCACGATCGCCCCGTTTGCATCGCGATACGCGGCGAGCGCTTCGGCGAGTTTTTGGCCAGCATCCGTGCGATCACGGAAGGTCATACTATGCTACAGTATACTCGACTGCCCACTCACGGCCCCTAGCTCAATGGCAGAGCGGTCGCCTTATACGCGATTGGTTCCAGGTTCAAGTCCTGGGGGGCCGATTCGTTTCGAATGTAACATCGTCACTCATGATCACCCTTGGCCTCGATCCTGGTATCGCACGGCTTGGATACGGCATCGTCGCGAGCGAGCGCGGCCGTGACCAGTGCATCGCGTACGGCGTCATTGAAACCCCGAGAGGCGAACTCGGCCCACGGCTCGTCGAGCTCCAGCGACAGCTGCGCGCGCTCCTCGACGAGCACCACCCCGACCGCGTGTGCGTCGAACGGCTCTACTTTTCGAAGAACGTGAAGACCGCGACGATCGTCGGCGAAGCGCGCGGGGTCATCCTCCTCACGTGCGCAGAGGCTGGTGTGCCGATCGTCGAGGTCCAACCACAGGACGTGAAGCAAGCAGTCGCGGGCTACGGGGCGGCGGACAAGACGCAGGTTGCCAGGATGGTGCGCACGCTCCTCCAACTTACTGAGATTCCACAACCAGACGATGCCGCGGACGCACTAGCGGTTGCGCTCTCCGGCGTGCGTGTTTCCCTGACGCGGTAACGGATCACCGATCGCAGGGTATGCGATCGGTCAGCGTGCGTGCGAGTAACACGCATCATCACAATCGTGTACCTACTGCGCACGGTGCGGGAAGGTCGAACCGTCTCGTGTCCTCGAAGAAACACAACATCGCCATCAACACATATCAGCTATTACTATGACGACCATGCAACGGCTTGCAATCGCCGGCACGACGATGGGGCTCTCCTTCGGCCTCGCGTTCGCGGCAGTCGCGAAAGCGCCGGACCACGGGACGCTCTCCATTCATCCGAACGGCCATGTCCAGCTCCGCGGAACGGTGTCGAGGGTAGATCCCGCCGGCAAGGTGCTCGGCGTGAAGGTGTGGGGGATGGAGTGGACGGTGAAGATCGTCGACGCGACGAGGCTCCAGCCTCGGCCGCAGCGGGGGACCATTACGCTCGCGGACATCCAGGTTGGTCACGTCGTGCTCGTCAACGGTCCGACGACCGCAGACGCGCCGCTCACGCTGACCGCGAAGCGCGTGATCGATAAGGATGTACGACCGGTCCACCTCTCCGCCTACGACGGCAAGGTGAGCGCGCTCACGCCACCGGACGCGTTCACGCTGCAGATCCGGCGCGGCGGCCAGATGACCGTGAAGGTGACGGAGAACACGAAGATCTGGCAGGGCGAGACCGCGAAGGCATACGCGGACATCCTGCTCGGTGCGACGGTGAAGGTGCGGGGGACGTACGACAAGGCAACGAACACGCTCAGCGCGACGGAGGTTCGACTGGTGCCGACTCCAGTGGCAGCGCCGTCAACAGAGTAATGGAAGGAGTACAGAAGCATCGTGACCAGCCCGATCGGGCTGGTCACGTGCTGTTTGATTGCGATGTTGCAAAGCGGGAGACGGGAATCGAACCCGCATGGCCAGGTTGGAAACCTGGAGCACTGCCACTGTGCTACTCCCGCATACCTGTCTCAGTGCAGCATTCGTTGCTGTACCTGCGCGTATGCAGCTTCCGGGTCCTCCTGGATGAGCCGACGGATCGCCTCGCCCTCTTTACCCTTCGCATCAACAATGTCGGCGAAGTTCGCGGCGTGGAGGTTCGCCCACTGCATCATCGCGTCATCGTTGAGTCGTTCGGCGCGCATCATCCGCCGCGCGAGCTCGAGTTGGAAATCCATCCGCTGCGTAAACCAGCGCCGCGCATCGTCCGCAGCGCGGTCAGGCACTGCTGGTTGTACCGTTTCCGCATGAGGTGGCCCCATATCAGATGTACCGATCCGCGACTGAGCTCGCAGCGTAGGACAGAGGTTTGACGCAGATGACGAAGCCGTACGCGCGGACGTAGCCGGAGATCTCACGGATGAGCTCTTTTGTCGGACCGTTCTCGCCGACGTCCACGTGGACCTCGATGTCCGACCACCACGCATCGCGCTCGGTGAGCGCATCGAGGACGCTGCGCGCGAGCGACGTCGAGAGGATTGCCTCGTGCCAGATGCGCTCGCGGAGGTTTGGGAACGGCGGCTTCTCCGTCCGCATCCAGAAGTACCGCGCGCCGTGGCCCTTCCGATGGATGACGATGGCGGAGATGAACTCGACCTCACCAGCGCGCTGTTCAGAATCTGAACCGATCGTGAGGCTGTACTGCATCTTCGGCTCTTCCCGGAGAAATCCGCAGAGCTCGTCGATGACCTGATCGAAGATGAGGGTACCTTTCGTGGGGTTGTGGAACAACATAGGCTGACGCCATCACGGATATGCGGATGCTTCGCGGATCTACGGATATGCGGATCGGACGGTGGTTCAGCGTATCATGCGGAGCATCCTGTCGCAATGTGTGGCCATCGCTCGCGGAGTTGCTCGATCGACAGGGCAGTCGTCCTCGTATACGTGCCGACGCGCGTGCGTTCGAGCCGTTCGAGGTACCCGCCCACCCCGAGCGCGTGGCCGATGTCCCGCGCGAGCGAGCGGATGTATGTCCCCGGTCCGCACACGACGCGGAGCGTGAGCATTGCTCTGTTGCCCTCCCCCTCCTGTAGAGGGGGAGTTGGAGGGGGTGTGTAGTCCAGTAGTTCAATCTCCTTGATCTCTACTGTGCGCGGTTTGAGGTCCACCGGCTGGCCGCGTCGTGCGAGTTTGTACGCCGGGGTACCCTTGAGCTTCACCGCACTGTACGCCGGCGGCACCTGCGCGATGTGGCCGATGAATTGAGGGAGGACGCGTTCAATGTCGATTCGCCCCACCCCCACTTTCTCCCCACGCACCCCCTCCCGCTCCCCCTCTGAAAGAGGGGGAGAGACCTCCCGGTGAGAGGGGGAGAAACGAGAGGGGGAGGGCGTAATCTCGCCTTCTGCATCATCGGTGGTGGAGGTCGCGCCCAACCGTACCGCCGCGACGTACTCCTTCTCCTTCATGACCTCATGCGCAGGTTGTGTCGTCGCCTCGAGCCCGATGCCGATGACGAGGATACCCTCCGCCATGGGGTCGAGCGTGCCCGCATGACCGACGCGCCGCTCGCCAGTGATCCGGCGAACGGCATCGACGACATCGTGCGACGTCGGCCCCTTTGGCTTCCAGATCGCAAGGATGTTCCACATAGGCATCGGTCGTACGGTACCGAAACCGCGCTCGTTCCGCAATGGATTGACGGCGCAGGGCTGGGTGGTACGGTTGTCGCGGTCCTTTTGTATCTCCACAGAACAGAGAGGAGAGGAGATTGCCATGCGGAATGCACAGCGAGAAGCTGAGGCGGCGCGTGCCGCCGCGCACGTGACGGGACACCTCCGGGGGCTCGGGCGGGAGCCGGCCTCGCAGCCGATCGGTCTCGTGCTCGGCACCGGATGGGGCGACGTGCTCGAGTTCGATCAGGCCACCGAGCTTCCGTTCGGGGAAATCCCCGGGTTCGAGGGGCTCGAGGGGCTCGAGGGGCACGCGCGCCGGCTCGTCATCGGAACGCTCGCGGGCAAGGATGTCCTGGCGCTCCGCGGCCGCGTGCACCTCAATGAGGCGCCGGCGGACCCACACGTCGCGCGGATGGTGCGGCTCCAGACCGAGCTCCTCCTCCAGCTCGGCGTGCGGACGCTCATCGTCACGAGCGCGGTCGGGAGCTTGCGCGGCGCACTGCCGGTCGGTGGCATCGCGATCGTGGACGGGTTCGTCACCGTCTACGCGCCCGACATGCCGCTCTGGGCCGGCGAGTTCATCTCGCCGGAGGACACGCTCGACCCGGCGCTGCGGGCGATCGCACACGAGGAGCGCGGGGAACTCGTGACGAAGACGGTCGGTCACGTCATGGTCCGCGGGCCGTTCTTCGAGGGACGGAAGTACGACAAGGCGCTCCTCGCGGCAACCGGTGCGGGTGTCGTCGGCATGAGCATGCTGCCGGAAGCGTGCATCGCCGCGCTCTACGGTGCAAAGGTGCTCGGCCTCGGGTTCGTCACGAACGATGACGTCGCGGAGCACTCGCACGAGGAGAACCTTGCGTGCGCGAAGGCCGCCGCGCCGCACCTCTGCGGCCTCCTCGCGAGGATCGTCGCCCGCATGTGACCCCAACCGAACGCACGCCCCCACACCACTTCCGGTGTGGGGGCTTCATATCGCGATGATACTACCCATGCGTCGGCTTCACCGCCCGCACGAGGATGTACTCGAGCAGCCCGCGTCGGAACGCTTCGTACACCCCGCGGTCGATGAGGTACCCGCCGATGACGCCTGTGAGTACGCCGCGGACGCGCACGACCGCGCGGACCGTCTCCGGCCGGCGGTGCTCGTGGTAGTAGCCGGGGATGGTCCAGCGGCCGACGTCCTGGATTGCGATGTCGATGAATCCGGCAGCGCGGAGTTTCTCCTCGAATGTTGTATTGCCGTACACGTTCGCCGCAGGCACATGCCAGAGCCGCCGCGCACATTCGACGACGCTGCGCTCGACGACGTTCATTGGTGGACGCGCAGCGCTGTAGTCGCACAGCGCGAGGACCCCACCCGGTGCGAGCACGCGGTGCGCCTCGCGGAAGAAGTCCTCACGGGTGTCGAAATGCTCCGGCGCCTCGATCGAGAGGAGGTGCGTGAAGCGGTGGGCGGGGAATGGGAGCGCGGTCGCGGTGCCGTGGTGGAAGCGGAGGCGATCTTCACCGACGCCGGCGCGCCGTGCGCGCTCCCGCGCTCGATCGACGTGTACCCAGGTGACGTCGAGCGCGTCAATCGAGTGTAGTCGGAACGTCCGGTGGAGGTAGATGTCCTGACTCCCCATGCCACAGCCGACGTCGAGGAGTCGCGCGCTGGGCCCGAGTCCGAGGAGGCCGCCCGTTCGTCGGACGAGTTCCTCCGCCGCCTCCTCGTAGCGCATCCCCGGACGCGACCAGTAGCCGAAGTTCAGGTACCCGCCGTGGAAGTCGTGGAAGCCCTCGCGACCGGTCGCGTAGAATCGCTCGACCGCTGCCTCGTGTCGGTGCGGTTCCCACGTCGCGCGGTCGCTCATACCTCACGTGCCCGCCATGGCTGGAGCTCCGGCTTGCGGTCGACGAACCATTTGTCCGTCTCGTCGAACCACCAGTGGTCGGGGTGTGTCGTGAGGAGAAGTTGGCCGAGCTGCTTCCCGGCGTCCGTCTTCAGACGCTGGAATGCAATCTCCGCCCACGATTGGGCCTTCGTGTTCCCCTTCACTGCCTCCTCGCGCATCGTCGCGAGCCACTCGAGCTGGTCCGCGTCCTTTGCGAGTTGCGCTTCGAGCGTCTCCGTCTCTTCGACCTCCCGGAAGGCCTCGTGGATCTCCTCGCCGAACGGAAGGCTCGATGCGAGGTCCTCGACCGCCTTCGCCTCCGCGAGCCGCCCATACTTCTGATGGACGTAGTTCAGGTCCGATGTGCGACCCTCGCCGATGTCGTGGAGGAGGCAGAGGAAGATGAGATGGTCGCGGTTCGCCTCCGGGACGAGGTGCGAGAGGACGTACCCAATCAGTGCCGTACGGAAGAGGTGCTCCGCGACGGACTGCGAGCCGGTACCGAGGAACCACAAACCGGACCGTGGGGTCTTCGAGAGGATCCCGGCCTCGTAGATGAAATCGACAAGTGGTTTGAGATTGGTGGACATGCGTGGGGTTGATTAATTTATCGGGCCGGTGGGATTCGAACCCACGACCTCCTGCTCCCAAAGCAGGCGCGCTGCCAACTGCGCCACGGCCCGTCTGAGGACTGGTCTCTGTGACACTGTAGCATCCGCACCGTACCGCGAGTCGCCGACTTCGGCAATGGCGCGTACGTATGCGAAAGCCCCCGATGGAAATCGGGGGCGTTCGCATGCCGAGGGCCGGAATTGAACCGGCGACGCCAGGCTCTTCCGTGCCTGTGTACTCGAGTTGCCTCGAGGATCGGACTATCTCATAGCCCTGCGTACCGGCGCAGGGTTCCGGGCGCTTACGCGGGAATATTGTTGGGGCTCACCCGCTAGTCTCTACACCTGCCTTCGCTCAAGCTACGTTGGGCAAGCATTCCACCCTACGCTTGCCTGCAGTCCGTAGCCCCCCAGCGAAGGATTGGCTCGGGATTATCCGCGTGGGATTTCCCCGAATTCACCCGGTTTTCGCTCCGGCGTTGCCGTCGGAGGGCCCGAAGATTCAGGCCTGCGCTCTACCACTGAGCTACCTCGGCGACGAGTGAGAGAAAAGGACGAGCAGGGCTCGGACTTTTCCGAGCGAGGAGTCGAGGTATCAAGCGAAGCGCAGCTACCTCGACGATTCCTCCCGCCCATACTGTACGCAGCTACCGACCGTAACGCAAGCAGCGAGCGCCCTCGAGCGCTCGCTGCTCGACGCCAGTCTCACGGCTTCGTCACGAGTGCGAAGAGCTGATCGGGGAGGCGTTTCGTCGCGAATCCAGCTTGGACGAACTTGTTTCGCTGGTTCACGACGCTCGGGAGCACGATCCACCGACCCGTGGGGACGTCGTACGCGGCGATCGCGAGCTTCTTTGCTGCGATGTTCCACGTTCGAAGTTCGGCCGCTGTGTACGTGATGCGCATCGTGGCGCCTTTCGCAGCGCTGGCATTGATGTCGGATCTAACGCGGACGTAGCGGCCGGTCGCGCGCGGCGCTTCGGTGTCGACCGGGCTCGCGCCGTACTCGTCGATCGTGATCGTTGCTGGCGCCGACAACTTTTTCTTCAGCGCGACGGTCAGCCACGCGTGCACCGTTTTTCGCCCATCGCACGGGATTGGTCGCCTCGCGTCGCCGTTCCGGTTCTGGCAGGCGAAGGTCGCGATTGGTTCTACCACGGTTTCCGCCGGTTCCTCCACCGAGGGTTTAGTCATCGGGGACGGCGCTGGCGCCGTATTCGTCGTCGGAGTCGGTGCGGTGTTCGTTGGCGCAGCGTTCACGGGTGCAGCGTTCGTGGGCGGTGGTACTGACGTCCCGTACGGGTCGTCGCTCGCATCGACCGCGGCCCGATAGTCGTTGGGGCGCGACGGCCTACCCTGCGCGAGGATAACCGCACCGGCGAGGCCGATCGCAACGACGCCGGCGATGATTGGGCCGTGTTTCCAGCTGAGCATACGTAGGCAGGGATCATGGTTGAGCCTCCTGTAACCCAGTGTAGGCGGAACGGTGTACGGGAGGAAGGCCTTGGGTCTTGCCGGCCGAGGAGCCACGCGCTACGCTATCGTCGACCAATATATGCCACCTTGCTCACCCCGAGCTCGTTTGATGACCGTAGCGGTCGTCGGCGTGCTCGCGTTCTCCCTCGCCCAGACCACCTCTGCCGCGACGCTCGACCAAGTCCGTCTCTCCTGGCAGCGTGATCCGACCACGACGATGACGGTCATGTGGCGGACCGATGCTGCGATCACGCCGACCATGCAGTACGGGTCGACGGTCCAGTACGGGAGCGTGGCGTCCGGTACGTCGCAGCCCGCGGTGCTCGACGGCTCCACGTACCACACCGTCGAGCTGACCGGACTCACACCGAATACGACGTACCACTACCGCGTGAGCGGTCCTGGCGGGATGTGGAGCGACGATGCGACGTTCCGCACCGCACCGAGTGGCGCGGCGGATTTCACATTCACCGTCTTTGCGGACAATGGGATGGCGGGCAACAACGGCTCGCGCGCGGTCACGATGAAGGACCGCGTCGCGGCACAGCAGCCAGCATTCCACCTCATCGCCGGGGATTTGAGCTACGCGGACGGCGATTGGTGTGATGGGCGGCCATGCATGCGCGAGCACTGGGAGGGGTGGATGCAGGAGATGGAGCGGATTTCGCGCACCGTACCCGTCATGCCGGCCATTGGGAACCATGAGGTGAAGGATGACATGCGGCTCCCGGATGGTGAGCTCTTCTACACGCGGTCATTCGCGCTCCCGGGGAGCAACGGTGAGCGCATCTACTCGTTCGATTACGGGGACGTCCATTTCGTCGCCCTCGACACGAATGACTGGCGGGGACTCCGGCGCGGCGGCACGCAGTACACGTGGTTAGAATCCGATCTCGCAGCGACAACCAAGCGATGGAAGGTCGTGTACTTCCACCACCTCGCGTACACGTCCGGCGGTCGCCACAGCGACCTCGAATCGCTCCAGCAGGAGACCACACCGCTCTTCGACCGCTACGGCGTGGACCTCGTCATCCAGGCACACAACCACCACTACGAGCGGAGCTATCCGCTCCGGTACCGCGCGCCGGGTGACCCGACCATCGTCTCGACGGAGCGGACGGCGTACGTGAATCCAGGTGCGCCGGTGTACGTCACGACCGGTGGCGGCGGCGCCGGCATCTACGCGTTCCCATCAAATCCGAAGCCGTGGTCCGCCGCGCGCTGCGAGTGCCACGAGTTCGTCCGCGTGGACGTTGACGATGCCGGCATTTTCACGATCACCGCAATCGGGCTCGACGGCGCGACGGTGGACCGCTTCACCATCACGAAGACCTCCGACGGTGCGTCTGCCTCCTCTACCCCTTCTACTCCCTCTACCTCCTCTACCTCCTCGACACCCTCTCTCGTTCCCTCGGTCCAGACCATCCGCGGATTCAACATGGGCGGGTGGTCACGCGATGCGCTCGGGAGTTCGGATGCACGGCGATCCTTCGACCGGCTCGCTGCGGCGGGTGTGAACGAGGTCGCGCTCGCGCCGTTCTGGTACCAGGACCGGAAAGAGAGCACGACGATCTACCGACGCGACTCGAAAACACCGACCGACGATTCCGTGCGTGCAGCGATCCGATACGCGAAATCGAAAGGGCTGCGCGTTGCGCTGAAGCCTATGGTGGATTCGCGCGATGGGACGTGGCGCGGTCAGCTCGTGCCATCGGACCGCGCTGCGTGGTTTGCAAGCTACCGGCAGTTCCTGCTCACATACGCGCGGATCGCCGCGGAGGAGCAGGTGGATCGGCTCATCATCGGCACCGAGCTCGCATCGCTCACCCGCGCCACAGATACGCCGCGCTGGCGTTCCCTCATCACGGAAGTCCGGACGATCTACCGTGGCCCACTCACGTACGCCGCGAACTGGGGTGAGCGGAATGAAGGCGAGTACTACCAGGTGGAGTTCTGGGATGCGCTCGACGCGATCGGGATCGACGCGTACTTCCCACTCTCCGCATCAGACCGACCGACCGTTGCGGAGGTCGAGGCGGGTTGGCGGTCAACGACGAAGGGTGGACGCGAGGTCCGCTGGTTCGATGACATCCTGCAGCTCCATGAACGGTTCGGGAAGCCGGTCATTCTCACGGAGATCGGGTACCTAAGCTGCGAACGCGCTGGCGAGAAGCCGTGGGAGTACCCATGCCGCCGCAGCATCGCACCAGAGGTGCAGGCGAATCTATACGAAGGGACGCTCCGGTTTTGGGCGAATGTGAATTGGATGCTCGGCTACCACTTCTGGCGGTGGGACACGAATCCAGATGCGGGTGGACCAACGAATGGAGACTACATGCCGCAGGGCAAGCTCGCTGAGGAAGTGCTGCGGCGGTACTGGGCGACTGCATCGGAAGTTTCCGCGATGCCGACTCCGGCAGCGAGTTCGCCGAGTACCACGACGGGTTCCCCGGGCGCCAATCCACCCACGAGCAGCAACGCAGGTTCTAGCGGTAGTGCACCGGCGTCATCCCCCGCGAGCTCCGGTGGCGCTGCACCTCCTCCCGTAGCCCCGTCCGGCGGCGGTGGGGGAGGTGGCGGATCGGCGAGTCCCACGGTTGGTGGGGGAGGTTCGAGCAGCGGTGCCGCAGCGTCGAATGGTGGAGGCACGCCTGCCTGGGCGCACGGACCGACGGTCCTCAATGTCCCCGAACCCCGCGCGCTCCTCAAGCTCGCTTGCCCGAGCGATGCCGGTGTCGGCCACCCGTGTCGGACGGTGTACTGGTACGGGGCTGACGGCCAGCGGTACGCGTTTCCGAACGAAGCCGTGTACCGCACGTGGTACCCAGATTTCTCCGGCGTGCAGGTCGCGCTCCCAGGGCAGCTCGCCGCCATCCCTCTCGGTGGCGTCGTGACGCACCGACCCGGTGTGCGACTCGAGGAGCTCCCGTACTCGCCGCGGGTGTACGCGGTCGATCGCGGTGCGACGCTCCGCTGGCTGACGTCCGAGGCGGTTGCCGCCGCAGTCGCCGGGCCG
>CAZPCZ010000007.1:0-28391 GCA_964585225.1 uncultured Gammaproteobacteria bacterium | reverse complement strand
CGTCGGTAGACCTCGTCATCTCGACGACCGGCACCCTTCCGGAATTCGGTGCCGGGCCGTTCCGCGTGATCGGACCCGGCGAGTACGAGGTGCACGGGGTTGCCGTTGCCGGGGTCTCGGTCGGAAATCGAACCGTGTACCGCCTCGATGCGGATGAGCTCACCATCGCGCACCTCGGGAATCTCGAGAAGCCGCTCGACGAGGCCGCACTCGACCAGCTCGGTGATGTCGACGCGCTCATCATCCCGATCGGCGGCCACGGTGTCCTCACGGCGAAGCAAGCATCGGAGCTCATCGAGCAGATCGAGCCGAAGGTCGTCATCCCTATTCAGTACAAGCTCGCGGGCGTGAAGCTCCCGTACGATGGACCGGAGGCGTTCTGCAAGGAGATGGGGTGCTCCGCGAAAGCCGCGGAAGAGAAGGTGCGCCTCACCGCGAAGGACCTGCCGGAGGAGGGGGTGGAGGTGAAGCTGCTCAGCGTGAGCTAGGGAATTTCTAATGTCTAATTCCTAATCAAATCCCAAGCACCAATGCCGAATGATCGAGTGGTTTGGATATTGGGAATTGGTCATTGATTAGAAATTAGGAATTAGAAATTCGTCATTCCCACTGTGTCTCCCCGCTACTCCCTCACCCTCCTCGTCTCCGTCGCTGCGGTCGTCATCGCGGTCCTGTGGTTCACGTTGTTCCGCAACCACGTCCTCACGCCGTCGGTCACGATGCCGGCCGGGCCGACGCTCCCAGAGCTTGGCAAGCAGTTCGATGCGCAGGTGGAGACGTTCAACCGGCTGCTCGAACCAGCCGTGAACAGGGTGCCGGCGGCTCCCGTGCCGCCAACCGTACCCGCCGCACCAGCGTCGGGAGCGGCATCGGATGACGTGCGAGGAGGTGAGAGTGAAGAGTGATGAGTGAAGAGTTCATGTGGCGAAACTGAAACGTACGCAATCGAACCCCGCCCAAACTTCCGACGAGAAGTCTGATCGGGCCATTGGGAAGGTTGAACCCGCGCCGATCACGCGGGAGATGGAGACGTCGTACCTCGACTACGCGATGTCCGTTATCATCGCGCGCGCGCTCCCGGACGTCCGCGATGGATTGAAGCCAGCGCACCGTCGCATCCTCTACGCGATGGGGCAGATGGGGTTGCGCCACACCGCGAGGCATACGAAGTCCGCGAAGGTCGTCGGTGAAGTGCTCGGCAACTACCACCCGCACGGTGATTCCGCGGTGTACGACACGATGGTCCGCCTCGCGCAACCATGGAACATGCGCGAGATGCTTGTGGATGGACAGGGAAATTTTGGCTCAGTTGACGGAGATTCAGCTGCCGCGTATCGATACACAGAGGCGCGGCTCACGGCGATCGCCGAGGAACTCCTCCGCGACCTCGAGAAGGAGACCGTGCCGTTCATCCCGAACTTCGATGGGACGCGCCAAGAGCCGACGGTGCTCCCCGCGCTCCTCCCAAACCTCCTCCTCAACGGCACGGTTGGCATCGCGGTCGGGATGGCGACGTCCATCCCGCCGCACAACCTCGGCGAGCTCTGCGACGCGATCGTGTACCTCATCGGCCACTCGAATGCATCCGTCGAGGACCTCCTCCAGTTCGTGAAGGGGCCGGACTTCCCGACTGGCGGCACGATTTTCGATCAGTCGGAGATCACGCGCGCGTACGCGACCGGCAAGGGCGCGATCGTCACGAGGGCCAAGGCCGAGATCGTCGAGGAAGGGAAGCACGGGATGCAGATCGTCGTCAGCGAGATCCCGTACGCGGTGAACAAGGCCTCGCTCCTCGAGCACATCGCGGAGCTCGTGAGCGCGAAGAAGCTCGAGGGCATCCGCGACCTCCGCGACGAGTCGTCGAAGGGCGACGTCCGCATCGTCATTGACTTGAAGAAAGACGCGTACCCGAAGAAGGTGCTCAATCGCCTGTTCCATTCGACCGAGCTCCAGACGACGTTCCACGTGAACATGCTCGCGATCGTGGACGGCATCCAGCCGCGCGTCCTCAACCTCAAGGGGATCCTCGAGGAGTACGTGAAGCACCGAAAAGAGGTCGTCCGCCGACGCACGCAGTTCGACCTTACGAAAGCAAAGGAGCGCGCGCACATCCTCGAGGGGTTGAAGATCGCGATCCTCCACATTGATGAGGTCATCGCGACAATCAAGAAGTCGGAAGACCGCGACGACGCGCGCGTGAATCTGATCAAGAAGTTCAAACTCACCGAGCCGCAGGCGAACGCGATCCTCGACATGCGGCTCTCGCAGCTCGCGAACCTCGAACGCCTCAAGGTGGAGACCGAGCTCAAGGAGAAACTCCAGCTCATCCGCGACCTCGAGGCGCTCCTGAAGTCTGAGGCGAAGGTGCTCGGCGTGATTACGGAGGAACTCAAGGGCCTCAAAGCGAAGTACGGCAATCCACGGAGGACCGAGGTGAAGGTTGCCGGGGTCAAGGAGTTCCGGGCCGAAGATCTCATCCCGAACGTGTCGGCGATCGTCATGGTGACGAAGGACGGGTACCTGAAACGCGTCCCGCCGGACACGTTCAAGACGCAGGGCCGTGGTGGCAAGGGCGTCATCGGGCTCACGACGAAGGAAGCGGACGTCGTCGAGCACCTCTTCGCGACGATGACGCACGCGGATGTGCTCTTCTTCACGACGCGCGGGCGCGTGTTCCAACTGAAGGCCTACGACATCCCGGAGGCGTCGCGCACCGCGAAGGGACAGGCGCTCGTGAACTTCCTGAACCTCTCGCCGGCCGAGAAAGTGTCCGCGATTCTGCCGATCTCGGATTTGAGTAAGGACGAGAAGTACCTCGTCATGGTGACGAAGTACGGCGTGATCAAGAAGGTGGACCTCGCATCGTTCGCGAACGTGCGGAAGGCCGGGCTTATCGCGCTGAAGCTCCGTGGCGATGACCTCCTCACGTACGTGAAGCCGTCGACCGGACACGATGAGGTACTCCTCGTGTCGCGGCAGGGGCAGGCGATCCGGTTCCGCGAGAAGGATGTGCGAGCGATGGGCCGCGTGGCCGCTGGCGTGCGCGGGATGAAGCTCGCAAAGAAGGATGACATCGTGGTCGGGATGGATGTGATCGGAAAGGGGTGTTCGCCGGATTCGTGCGAGGTGCTCGCGATCATGGAGCACGGATATGGGAAGCGGACGAAGTTGAACCAGTACCGCGTGCAGGGGCGTGGGGGCTCTGGGATCAAGACCGCAGAGGTGACGCCGAAGACCGGCAAACTCATCACCGCCTTCGTCATCAACGCGAAAGCGCCACCTACCGACCTCATCGTCGTCTCGAAGAACGGGCAGGTCATCCGCCTCCCCTACGCCGAGATCCGCATCGCTGGCCGCGCAACGCAGGGAGTCAGGGTTATGAGATTCAAGGAAGAAGGAGATGAGGTGGCGTCGGTCACGTACGTCTAAGCGGTGGGCCAGCAGCTGAGGTCGGGATGCCGACGCTGCGGGAACGTTCGTGTCGCCCCACCGAGGCGACGCTCACTCGGATCGCTCCCTCGCTCCCCGCCCAAAGCCCGCTTCGCGGGCATTGTGGCGGGACCATGGCCGCTCGGTCGCTATACGTCCCGCAGATCGGCACCCGCTCCCCGCCCGCTGGCCCGAGATACTTTTCTCCCCCTCCACCGAATGTGGAGGGGGAGTTTGAGGGGGTGGCCGATCGGCTCACTTCGCCTGCGGCCTGCTGGTGGATCCGTCGAGCTCCTTGAGGATCTGGACGTACGGCCGTTGCGGGCCGCCGATGACCTCGGCGTCGAGTGCGTGGAGTCGCTGGAGGATCTTCGGACGCTCCGACTCCGGGAGGTGCATGCGGTTGAGCGTGTCGAGGAGCGCGATCGCGATCGAGCGGTGCTCGCGGATGGTCGCGCCGACCGCGCGCCCAGCGCGCGATGCACGCGCACCCTTGCGTCTGCACGAGAGCTTCGCGAGGCCCTGGAGCGCGTGCTGCGCTTCCTCGATGCGGTCGAGGAGCACCTCGTGCGCCGGTGGCTTCTCCGCCTTCGTTTTCGTTTCGCTCACGATTCGGTCCTCCTTTCAATGTGGTCAACACCGGGTGTTGGCCAATGCGTTCTCCGGGATTGTCCCAACGAACCACCGCCACCGTACCACACCTTGCCCGCGGGGTCAAGCGGGGGTAGGATGAAAGGAGATGTCGGCGACACGCACCACACTACATCACGTTCGACGATCGCGTTCGATCCCCCGACGTCTCCGGGGGATCGTGTGGATGCGCGACTCCCGCACGCTCGATCTCGATCGAGACCGCGTGCGAATCATCCACCACGTCCTCGCGTACGGATCGCTCGAAGATTGGCGGTGGCTCCGGCGAACGTACTCGCTCGCGACCATCCGGAGCGTGTTCCGAGAACATCCGCTCAAGGTGCACACCCCTCCATCGCTCAACTTCGCGAGTCGGTTCCTCCTCCACGTGCGTCCACCGCGCTATGCCGATCGGTACCTCGCGCCTCCATCTCGACGTTCTCGATGAGCCACGTCGGCGCGTTTTCGATCGCCTGCGCGCGCTCCCGCGTGGCGGCGTGCTCGGCGGTGGGACCGCGATTGCGCTCCAGCTCCGGCACCGATACTCGTACGATTTCGACGTCTTCTACATCGGCCGTGACATCCCGCGCCGGTGGCTCCCACCGCTCGCGCGTCGTATCGGTTTCCGTGTCCAGCCGATCCGGGACACCGATTCGGAGCTCACGGTACTCGTCGGCAGCGACGTGAAACTCTCGCTCATCGCGTACCCCTTCGCCTCGCTCCATCCGGTGATCCGCACACCATCCATCCCACTCTTCGACCTCCGCGACCTCGCGTCGAGCAAGGCGTACACGATCGGACGGCGCGGCGAGTGGCGCGACTACGTTGACCTCCATGCGTTGCTCACCGGGGGCCACCTCACGCTCCGGTCCGTCATCCGAGAAGCAGCGCGACGCTTCGACGGCGCGTTCTCCGAAACATTGTTTCTCCAGCAGCTGACGTACACGGGAGACCTCTCGGATTTCTCAGTGGATCCCATTGGTCGTGGCCCATCACGGACGACCATCCTCCGTTTCTTCGAACGCGAGGTGTCGCGATACACGCGCTGAATAGGTGCCCACCGCGCAAGACAAGAACCCGCCCAGCCCCCGAGAGGGCTGGGTGTTCGTGTGCGCCGTCTAGAGATCGAGCAGCGCGATGCGGATCCTGTGCTCGAGTGCGTTGTTCTTCAGCGCCCTGGGGCCGCAGTGCTCCATGACCGAGATGACGATCTCGCTCCCGTCCGTCCGCACGGAGATGACGTCGATGTGCTCGCGTACCTTGCCCGCTCCGTCAAGCGGGGGTAGGGTGGGGGTGTATGTTGCATGAGTTCACCGCGACGTACGTGAAGCAGGGGAAGTGGTACCTCGGGTGGGTTGAGGAGGTGCCCGGCGCGAACACGCAGGGACGGACGCTCCGTGAGGCACGCGCGAACCTCCGCGAAGCACTCGACCTCATCCTCCGCGCGAATCGCTCGATGCTCTCGCGCGAGCTTCGGAGGACGCGGCGGATTCGGCGAGAGCCGCTCCGCCTCATGACCGCAGCGTAGTGTTCGTCAGGAGGTATGAAGCGGCGCGATCTCCTCGCGTACCTGCGTGCACACCAATGCGTGCTCTTGCGTGAGGGATCGCGACACTCCGTGTACTGGAACCCAAGTGATCGGAAGACCTCAACGGTTCCCCGTCACCGCGAAATCAACGATTTCCTCGCGCGGAAGATCTGTCGCGACCTCAGTATCCCCTATCCGTAGCCAACGCCAGCAAAGAACCCGCCCAGCCCCCGAGAGGGCTGGGCGTTGGTATTCGACGATCAGAACAGCGCTTTTCGGACCGACTCCTTCCTCACCGCTCTGGCGGGAGCGCGCGAGACGGCGGCGGGAGGGCGCGGATTTGTCAACTGTTTCATCCCGCGCTACGCTCCCAGTGATGCCGGCGGCAGCAGCGCAGCAGCGCATGGCGGCAGCAGGGTTCCCCCTGATTCACTGAACCACTGATTTACTAATTCACTCGCTATGGCCCTTCCCGGACATCGTCGAACTTCGTCCGATAAGCGTCGCCGAGCGGCGCACTTCGCGTTGAAGAAGATCAACCTCTCCGCGTGCACCGCCTGCAAGAAACCCGTGCTCCCGCACCACGCGTGTGCGTTCTGTGGAATGTATGGTGGGAGGAAGGTCGTTGCTGTGAAAGATCGCTCAGAGAAGACGAGCAAGGAAGCGCGGGCGGGGAAGCGGTAGTTTCCGAAATTTCTAATTTCTAATTTCTAAACAAATCCCAATGTCCAAGCCCCAAATCCCAATAGTGGGTATTGGTCATTGGTCATTCATTAGAAATTAGAAATTCGTCATTAGAAATTTTGAGTAGCAGTCCTTTATGGCCAACCGACACTTGCTTCGAACCGTGGCCATGCAGTCCCTCTTCCAGTGGGACTTCAATGGCCGTCAGCCCGGATCGCTCCCGACGATCACGGCGTCGAACCTCCAGGAGTTCGCGCCGGGGGTCGAGGAGGAGAACTTCGCGTACGACATCACGAAGGGTGTCGAGGAGCATCGCGAGGCGATTGATGCGCTCATCCAGAAGTGGGCACCGCACTGGCCGCTCGACCAGATTACGAACGTGGATCGGAACGTCATTCGACTCGGCGTCTACGAGCTGAAGTTCTCCGGCGGACAGGTGCCGCCGAAGGTCGCAATCAATGAGGCCATCGAGCTCGCGAAGACGTTCGGCGGCGACGCATCCGGGAAGTTCGTGAACGGCGTCCTCGGCGCGATCTTCAAGGACATGATCGAGAAGGGCGAGGCGAGTGACGACGGGCCGAGCAGCGACAAGGACGAGGACAAGGATGAAGTTGAACCTCAAGCTCCGAGCTCCGAGCCTCAAGCCTAGTGCTTGCAGCTTGCAGCTTGCAGCTTGCAGCTTGCATGTCCGATCTTCCCACGCTCGAAGCGAGCCTCGGGGTGACGTTCGAGGACAAGGATCTCCTCACGCAGGCGCTCACGCACCGGTCGTACCTCAACGAGAACCCATCGTTCCGCCTCGGGCACAACGAGCGGCTCGAGTTCCTCGGTGACGCGGTCATCGAGCTCGTTGTCACCGAGTACCTCTACAAGCACTACGATGAGCCGGAAGGTGACCTCACGAACTGGCGGGCATCCCTCGTGAATGCGAAGATGCTCTCGGAGGTGTGCCGCGAGCTCATGGTCGAGCCGCACCTCCTGCTGTCGCGCGGCGAGGCGAAGGAAACCGGCAAGGCGCGGCAGTTCATCCTCGCGAACGCATTCGAGGCGATCGTCGGCGCGATGTACCTCGATAGCGGGATGCGGACGTCGCGCACGTTCCTGAAGCGCGTGCTCCTCCCGAAGCTGCCGCACATCCTCAAGCACAAGCTGTACATTGATGCGAAGTCGCGGTTCCAGGAGATCGCGCAGGATCGGCTCGGTGTGACCCCGAGCTACAAAGTGCTCGGGGAAGCGGGACCGGACCACGCGAAGGAATTCGTCGTCGGTATCTACATTGGGAACGAGCTCATCGCGAAGGGCCAGGGGCTCTCGAAGCAGGAGGGCCAGATGGATGCGGCGGAGAAGGCATTGAAGACGAAGGGGTGGGTGTGAGCGAGGTGGCGTGCGGTGTGCGGTGGCGTCGTCCTCCACAACGGTCGCTCCGACGCCGGCCGTTGCGCCTCGCTCGCGCGGGGGATACCCCTCCCAAATTCCGCCTCGCGCCGCTCGGCTCCAGTTTGGGCCTCCCCGCGCTGCGCTTCGGGCAACTGGCACGGCGCCTTCGCCGATGTTGTGTCGATCGACGCCACTGCACGACAGCGCTACATTCCATGTCGGGAGGGAAGAGGGCAGAGAGAGAAAAGAGGACAGGGCGCCCGTGGTGAAATGGATATCACGACAGGCTTCGGACCTGTTGTTCCCCGTTCGAATCGGGGCGGGCGCATGGGAACTGCCATCATGTATGCCGAAGCGAACTGAGGTTGATGAAACACCGGGGACGAGCGAGGCGGATTTTCGCGATACTGCCGGTTGGCGAATCTTCCGCATCATGGCGGAGTTCGTCGATGGGTTCCAATTCTTGAAAGACCTCAAGCAGGAGGTCACGTTCTTCGGATCCGCGCGATTGCCGGAGGGGAGCCGTTGGTACGAGGAGTCCCGCAAGCTCGGCCGCATGCTCGCGGAGGCTGGATTCACCGTCATCACCGGCGGGGGTCCGGGCATCATGGAGGCCGCGAACCGCGGCGCCGTCGAGGGGAATGGAGAGTCCGTCGGGCTCAACATCCAGCTCCCGCGCGAGCAGCGGATGAATCGGTACGTGAGGGAAGGTGTCGGTTTCCACTACTTCTTCACGCGCAAGGTTATGCTCTCTGCCTCCGCACAGGCGTACCTCTTCTTCCCCGGTGGGTTCGGCACGATCGACGAGGTGACTGAGCTCATCGAGCTCATCCAGACGAAGAAGATGCAGCACGTGCCCGTCATCCTCGTCGGGAAGGAGTTTTGGAGCGGCTACCTCGATTGGGTGAAACGGGCGATGCTTGGGAATGACCCGCCGCTCATTAAGGTTGAAGATTTGAGTATTATGCAGGTCGTGGATTCCGCCGAAGAGGCGTTCGCGATCGTGAAGGAGACGAAGGAGCGACCCTATTTTTAAGCTGGGAGTTGTTTTCGCACGAGGTCGAGGACTGTGCGTTCGGCTTGCTGGAGGTCCTGCGGGATGAGGCAGGCGCGGGCGAGGGTTGCAGTGCCTTGACCGCCGATTGGTTTGAGGAGCGAGGTGGCGTCGCGGCGGCCGGAGGGGCACGCGAGCGTCGCGCAGACCGTGCGATCTCGCTGCTCGTGGAGCACGAGGACGAGCTCCGCGTCCGGTGAGCTCACGAGGAGTTCATCAATGAGATCCGGGAGGTCGGCCTCGGTCGCGCGCGAGGCGAGGAAGTCGTGCTGCGAGACGAGCGTCCAGACGAGTTTTTGACTTCGATCCGCTTTGAGTCGCGAGAGCGCACGGCCCCAGAGCTGGAGCTGGCCAATGGACTTTGTTCGGAAGAGGTGTTCGAGGATTTCCTCGCGTCGGCCGCCGAGCTCGAGGAGCTTCGAGGTGACCTCGAGCGTTCGTACGCTGATCTTCGGAGACCGGAAGCCGTGCGTCTCCGCGATGATGCTGGCCATGAGGCACGTCGCAACGTCGGGGTCGATGCAGGCGGGCGCGACCTCGCGGAGGAACCGTGCGCACACCTCTCCGCACGCGGCCGCCGCGAGATCGATGAGGTTGATCTGGCCGTACCGCTCGTGCTCTGGCGCGTGGTCAATCGCGATGATCGGCGTGGACTGGAAGAACGGCGCGTGAGAAGTGTAGAGCACACCGAGCGAGCCGAGATCCGGGCAGTCGAGGACGATGATGAGGTCGTAGCGGAATTGCGATATCGCGGCCTCGATGTGGTCGGACGGGATCTGCCCGCTCGCCGGCGTGAGGCGGATCTCGAGGTGGCCGTCACGCACCTCATGGTGCACGTCTCGCACCTCCGCACCACCGAGTGGGACACGGATCGTGAGGTCGTGGAGCTGTCCAATGGTCGGCTTAATGCGATCCACACCGGGGAGGAAGCGGTAGCGGTGCTGTTGGTCCGGGAGGAAGCCGGACGAGATGACGTCGATCTGGTGACCCGGACGCATGGCCTCGAACGCACGCGCGAGTCCGAGCGCGGAGCCCACACCATCACCGCTCACCGCTTCCGGGAAGCAGATGAGCGTATGATCGGATCTCCGGATCGCCTCAAGGGCTTGGTGGTTCACTGACGTGATGGCCATAACGGGAATCAGTCAGCATATGTCCACGCGACGAGCGCGTCAAACCTCGTCGTTTGAGAACTGTCGGCGGGTGTTGACATCACCATGGATTTCGGGTACCGTTTCTGTTGGAGGTGTTCATTGCTGACCTTCGAAGCGCAGCAGCGCGCGTTCGTTCAACGGAAGTTTCACGAGGAGCTCCAGGACGTCGGTATCGAGGATGCCGAGGGTCTGCGGTTCGTGCTCCGCGCCGTGCTCCAAAACCCCAGGTGCGTGGCGCACCGTCAGTGGATTCGCAATCTCGCACAGCGATTCCACGAGGAGTTCATGGTTGCGATCGCGGAGCTCGACGGCGTCGAGCCGCTCGATTGGTGGAGAAGTGCACGATGGGCGCTCGAGCGGTGCGGGATGCGAGTGCGGCGGGAAGACGTCCTCGTCGGAGCGTCTCCCGATCGTCGCCAAGCGCTCGCGAAGCACATCGCCCTCGCGTCTCGGCATGCCGGAGGGGGCGTGTGCTACGCCACGACCAACCTCCTCTCCCCCGATCCCGATGACGATCCGAACCACGGGCCGCTGGTCATTGATCGCTGGACGACCGACAGTCCGACGATCGGTGTGTTCCTCGGCACCGAGTTCGTGCCGGCCGAGCCGGTGCACGTCCTCGACGCGCTGCTCATACCGATACGCGCTTGGGGATCCCGCCAGCCGATCGCCGCCGCACGGGCTAGGGTGCTCCTCGTCCGCATGGCCGGCGGCGTCGTGCGACAACTCGAGCGGCAGTTCGCGGAGGAGTTCCTCCTCACGTGGACCTCCGATCAGCGAGACGCAGGGCAGCTGCCATCGTGACCCCATGGGCGGCCCGCACACGCGGGCCGCTTTCCTTTTCTGCTACGATGGAAGCTTCAACGTATCCGCGTATCCGTTGATCCGCGAAGAATCCGTATATCTGTGATGGCGTAAGCCTATGGAGTTCCCTACTCGATACGATCCGTCACAGGAGGCCGAGATCTACAGACAATGGGAGGAGAGTGGGGCGTTCGCGCCCTCCGACGCTGCTGCGGGCGGGGGTAAACCCCGCCCCTACTTCAGCATTGTGTTGCCGCCGCCGAATGTGACCGGCACGCTCCATGTCGGGCATGCGGTCATGCTCGCCATTGAGGACATGATGGTGCGGTACCACCGGATGAAGGGGGATCGCACGCTCTGGGTTCCGGGACTCGACCACGCGGCGATTGCAACGCAGAACGTGGTGGAGAAGAAGCTGAAGAAGGAGAACGTGCAGGGGCGGCGCACGCGCCATGAGCTTGGGCGTGAGGCGTTCCTCAAGGAAGTGGAAGCGTTCGTCGAACAATCGAAGGAGCGGATTATTGAACAGACGAAGGCGATGGGTGCGTCACTCGATTGGTCGCGACTCGCGTACACGCTCGACGAATCACGGAGCAGGGCCGTGCGCGAGATGTTCGTCCGCATGTACGAGGCCGGCATCCTCTACCGCGGAAACCGCATCGTGAACTGGTGCCCGCGGTGCAAGTCCACGCTCGCGGACGATGAGGTCGAGTACAAGGAAGAAAAAACGCCGTTCTACTACTTTAAGTACGGACCGGTCGTCATCGGCACCGCGCGGCCGGAAACAAAGTTCCAGGACAAGACGCTCGTCGTGCATCCCGATGATGGGCGGTATACGCACTTGGTTGGAAAATCGTTTTCAGTGTCGTGGATAGAGGGCGAGCCGCTGACATCCAACGTCATCGCGGATCCAGTCATTGATCCGACGTTCGGGACTGGTGCCATGACGATCACGCCCGCGCACTCATTCGATGACTTCGACCTCGCGCAGAAACACGGGCTCCCGATCGTCACGATCATTGATGAGGACGGAAAACTCACAGCGGCCGCAGGATCATTCGCGGGACGCAATGCGCGTGAGGCCCGCACGGACATCGTGGCGAAGCTCCAGGCGAAGGGACTCGTGGATCACGTGGATGAGCAGTACACGCACAACCTTTCTATCTGTTACCGCTGCGAGACGTCGGTGGAGCCGCTGCCGAAACTCCAATGGTTTGTTGATGTTGATAAAAAGTTTCGTTCCCGTTATTCCCTGAGCGGAGCTCCGCAACGCGGAGCGGAGTCGAAGGGCCCTTCGACAAGCTCAGGGCATATCGGAGAGATGGTCTCGCTCAAAGATTTGGCCATCGAAGCGGTGCGGAGCGGGGAGATCACGATCATCCCTGAGCGGTTCGAGAAGGAGTACTTCCACTGGATGGAGAATCTCCGCGACTGGTGCATCTCGCGGCAGATTTGGTTTGGGCACCGGATTCCGGTGTGGTACAAGCGGGCGCAGCGGCCGGTGCAGATCGTTCTCGTTCGACACGGCGAGCATACCGATATCGGTAATGGGTACCGACTCGGCAAGCTCACTGAGAAGGGGATTGAACAGGTGGGCGCGACTGCGCACACCCTGCGCGGGGAGCAGTTCGATGCAATGTACTGTTCGCCGCTCGAGCGAACGCACGAGTCCGGTAAAATCATTTCCAAAGAACTACGCATGGAGCCACGCCTCGATGACCGTCTTCGTGAGATCGATCTCGGCGATCTCGCCTTCGAGGAGTTTCAACGAACTGCGAAGGCCGCGAAGGAGGCTGGGAGCAGGATTTACTACGAATACTGGCACAAGAAGTTCCCGAATGGGGAATCGTATGCTGATCTCGTTGAGCGTGTTCGCACATTCCTTGAAGACATGGTCGAGCGACACCCCTGCCAGAAGATTCTTCTCGTGACGCACGGCGGCGTGATGCGGGCGGTCATGCATCTCATTGAGCACGTCCCGATCGAACGGAAACCGCCGACTGTACACGCAGAGATCATGCGGATCACACTTCAGGAGACGAATCGGGTCGCATTTGAATCTCCGGGTGTTGGGTGGGAGCAGGATCCCGATACGCTCGATACATGGTTCTCGTCCGGCATGTGGACGTTTTCCACATTGGGATGGCCGGAGCAATCGAGCGACCTCGCCGCATTCCATCCGACGAGCGTCCTCGAGACGGGCTACGACATCTTGTTCTTCTGGATTGCGCGGATGATCCTCATGACGGAGTTCGCGCTCGAGACGATTCCGTTCAAGACGGTGTACCTCCACGGACTCGTGCGCGATGCGAAGGGGCGGAAGATGTCGAAGTCGCTCGGGAACGTCATTGATCCGCTCGACATGATTCAGAAGCACGGAGCAGACGCGGTGCGCCTCGCGTTGTTCATCGGCACGTCGCCTGGGCAGGACACGAAGCTCGACGAGCAGAAGATCGCAGGCTATGCGAAGTTCGTGACTAAGGTGTGGAACATTGGACGCTACATTCTTTCTTCCCCGCGTCATTCCGAGCCCCGACGCGAGGGTCGGGGCGAGGAACCTCACGCGAATGTACCGTCGAGCCATGGTGTGAGATCCTTCGCTGGCGCTCAGGATGACACGGAATTGGGTATCGCGGACGCGTGGATTCTCGCCAAGCGCGATGAGCTCATCCGCGACGTGACGGCAGCGTACGAAGCGCATGAGTACTCGAAGGCGGCACAGATGACGTACGACTTCGCATGGCATGAGTTTGCGGATTGGTACGTTGAGGCGACGAAGATTGAACGAGGACAAGAACGAGAACAAGGACAACGGCGAATACTCACTGAAACGCTGGAGGTCATCTTGAAGCTCCTCCATCCCGCGATGCCGTTTGTGACGGAGGCGCTGTGGCAACGTCTTCAGGGATCAAGAATCAGGGATCAGGAGTCAGAGGACGCCCTCTCCACCGCAGTGGAGGTGGAGCGAGAGGGGGAGGCGATGCTCATCGCGCAGTCATGGCCACAGCCAGCTGCTGGTGGTCAGGCATCAGGTGCCAAATATCAGATGTTCGATTTCACCCGCGAGCTCGTCACCGCGGTCCGGCAGATCAGGAACGGCGAGAAAATCCCGCCGAAGACGTTGCTCGACGTAACCCTCGCGCCCGGGAATGAGCAGGAGCGCGCGTGGTGCTCGGACATCGAGGTACAGGCACTCCTCACGCACTTCGCGCGGGTACAGACGGTGCAGATCGTTGCCAGCAGTACCGTCACGCCGCGCGCGATGGTCCACTCAACCGGTGTGATGTTGGCACACCGCTGACTCCTCCATGCCCGGTATGCGACACCCCCCCAACTCGCGCATCGTCGGCGAGGCCAAAAATGATTTACCATACTTTCACCGCGGCCGCTGACGAAGTATGGCACATTGATTTTTGTGGATTTTTGTGAGGCGTTGTGTGAGGTATGCCGATTGTATCCCAGGTCGAATCACGCCATGAGCTCTGGCGGCGGCGGTTCTCGGCTGCGATTGCGCTGCTGCTCGTCGCGATCGCGCTCACTGCCTCGCTCTCGCTCGCCGGAGAACCCCGCGTGCGGGCGGGTGTCGTCCGTCGTGTTCGACTCGCACGCGTGCAGATCGCCGCAAGGCCGACGGCGACCGTGAAGCTCCGCGTGCCGTTCCTCCGGCAGGAGCATGCGCTCTCGTGTGAGGTTGCGACGCTCCGCATGGTGCTCGCGTATCGCGGGGTCACCACATCCGAGGCCGAGCTCCTCGCGGCAGTCGGTGTGGATCCGGCACCGCGACGACGGATGAACGGCGTCCTCTCGTGGGGGAATCCTGAGGAAGCGTTTGTGGGGGACGTAGACGGTGTGATGGGGAGGACCGGATACGGCGTCCATGCGGGCCCAATCGGGCACGTGGCGGGGACGTACCGCCGCGCAGAGGTCATCGAGAGCGGCACCAGCCAGACGCTCACGGATGCGATCGCGAACGGAAATCCGGTCATCACGTGGGGCCACCTCGGGAGCGGGAAGCCGCTCCGCTGGCGCACGCTCGGCGGCAAAGAGGTACGCTCCGTGGACGGTGAGCACACACGTGTGGTCATTGGGTATGCCGGCACACGCGAGGCACCAACCGGTTTCTTCGCCATTGATCCCATCTACGGTGAGCAGTACTGGAAGGCCGAGAAGTTCATGGCGAACTGGGCGCCGCTCGGGAGGACGGGTGTCGTGGTGTACTGACGAGCTCACGAACTACGAATCGTTACGAATACCACGAATGCGATTTTGATCGACCATGCACGCGCAGTTACGGTTTTGTCCCCACCGCTCACGGTGGGATTCGTGCTATACTACGAGCAACGTCGCACCTCGGTCTTCTCCACACCCATCGTATGCCTCGTCCCGCTCCTCCCGCCGCCACGCTGCCGTGGCGGGGTGCGTTGTCGTTCCTCATCATTGGCGTCGCTGCGCTCGCCATGTCGGTGCTCACGACCGCGATCCGCGCGAATCCGGCGACGACGACTGGGCCGGATTACTCGGACCTTGTCCTCAGCCTCACCTTCGATGGTGACTCCGGAAGCACCGTGGTGGATTCTTCAAAGTACCAACACAACGGGACCGCAACGGGAACGACGGTTACGGATGGGAAGTTCGGGAACGGTCGCTCGTTCAATGGGACGAGTGACTACCTCGTCATTCCGCACGCGGACCCACTCTCACCGACGAGCGCCATCACCGTGGAGGCGTGGGTGTACCTTGACACGACGAACACCGCGATGAAGATTCTCCAGAAGCGCGGCGTGTTCTCCGACACGAGCGGCGGGTACATGCTCGGCGCGTGGTTTGGGAACCCACGCGGGTACGCATTCGAGGTGTACGACAGTAATCAGCACATCGTCTATCCATCCCCAGAGAATTCTCCTCCGACGCAGATATGGACACACGTTGCGGCGACGTTCGACGGGAGCGCGATCAAGCTCTATAAGGATGGGGCAATACAGAACACGGTCGCGTGGAGCGGTGCCCTCACTCGTTCGACGAAGGATCTCTGGATCGGCATGCAGCCAGACAATTCCCTCATGCCGTTCAAGGGGAAGATGGATGAGATTCGGATCTACAACCGCGCGCTTTCGGCTGAGGAAGTGAGCTGTTCGTACGAGGGGAAGGTATGGCTCAGCGGATCATGCCAGGCATCCTCGTCGAACCGTCCGCCAGCCGTCGTAAGCATGGTGGGACCAACGACCGCGACGGCGGGAATACAGCAGACCTGGACCGTGAAAGTCCACGATCCCGATACGGGGCGTCTCACGTACGACGTGGATTGGGGGGAGAGCGGTGTCGCGCATTCCACAGAGGCGGTTCCCTCTCCGCAACTGACGAACAACAGCCAGACATTCTCCCACGTGTACCAGACAGCCGGGACCTTCACCCCGCGGGTGACGGTGACGGATCCTTCCGGAGTGACGGCGTCGCTGTCTGCATCCTCCGTGACGGTTGCAGCGCCGGCGGACACGCAGGCGCCGGGTATCTCGACCAATCTCGTTGCGGAAGAGACAACCATTACATCCACGCGCATCGCGTGGCTCGCGCCGTCGGACAACGTCGGTGTGACGTCCTACCAGGTTCGGTACCGGCAGGGAATATCGTTTGCGGATGTGGATTGGTTGGGTGCGACGGACGCGGGGACGGTGCCGTCCACGGTTGCCGCCGGCCAGCGCGTGTCCACAGTGCTCTCGAATCTTGCCGCGGGAACAGATTACGGCGTCGGCGTGAAAGCGTGCGATGCCGCGAGCAACTGCTCGACGATCGCGGCGATGCAATTCCGGACAGGGGCATCGGTTGGCGAGGACGGATTGCTCGGCCACTGGAAATTCGACGGGAATGGAACCAACGAAATCGCGGGGGGACCGAGTGCTGCGACGGCTGGGAATGCCGCCTTCCGTTCGTCCGGCGGCAAACTCGTTGGGTACGCGTACCTTTCGGCGACCGGCGACTCCGTGAGGATCCCGAATCGCAGCACGTTTGACCTTCCGAATACGTTCACGGTCGCGCTGTGGTTCCGGCAGCGCGCGGATCGGGGCTTCCTCCAGGACCTCGTGTTGAAGGGAGCCGGCCAGAACAACTATAGTTTCCGCGTCTTCCGGCAGCTCTGGAACCAGTACAACTTCGGGCCGATCATCACGGGGTATACGAGTTCGCGGACCGGGTACTGGACGCAGACGAGCAATCCGAATCAGCTCAGCCACAATGAATGGCATCACGTCGTGTTCACGAAGGACGCGACGCAGAGCGCGTACTACCTCGATGGATCGCTCATCCATTCCTCACAGCAGACGGATCCCGCGGTGATGACCACGGAGGACATCGTCGTCGGCGGAACTGCGGTGGACACGGACGTGGACGACCTCCGAATCTACAACCGCGCGCTGAGCGCAACGGAGGCACGGGAGCTCGGCGGTTTCCCTGCATTGGATACGCAGGCCCCGGGAATCCCGACGTACGTCCTTGCTGAGGAAACCACCGCGACATCTACGCGGATTGCGTGGCTTGCGTCATCAGATAACGTCGGTGTGACCTCGTACGAGGTGCGATACCGCCAGGGAACATCGTTCGCGAGCGTGGATTGGGCTGGTGCGACGGCGACGTCGGCGATTCCGTCCACCGTGGCGGCCGGTCAGCGCGTCTCGACGGTCCTCTCCGGCCTCGCCGCGAACACGGACTACGCCGCTGGTGTGAAGGCGTGTGATGCAGCGAACAACTGTTCGACGATTGCGGCAGCGACGTTCCGAACATTAGGGACGACGAGCGGGGGCGCGGATACGCAACCGCCGCAGGCGCCGACGGACCTCACGGTGACGTCGGTCGCACAGACCGAGATCGGTCTCCGGTGGTCTGTTCCATCGGACAACGTTGGTGTCGCAAAATTCTCCATTCGTAAAAAGACCGGCACCACGGCGTTTACGGAAGTCGAGTGGGCAACCGCTCCACTCATTGCGGAGATTCCCAGTACGGAACGTATCGTCGGGACCGTACTCTTCACTCCGCTCACCGGGTTCACGCAAAATACGCAGTACGTGGTGGGGATGAAAGCGTGTGATGCCGCCGGGAACTGTTCACCGACTGCATCGGTTCCATTCCGAACAGTCGAGGACGCCGCTGGCGCGCATGCGGACACACAGCCGCCCACACCGCCCGGGTCCCCGGCCATGAGCGCGATCACTACAACGGAAGCAACCGTCACGTGGTCTCCCGCAACTGATGCGGTCGGTGTCGCGCGGTATGAGATTCGGTATCGAGTCGGTCCGGTATTCGCGGAGGCGGATTGGGCGAGCGCGAACGGGTCCGTGGGAGTTGTTTGGGCGTCCACCGGACAACGGTCGCACCTCCTTTCCGGACTGACGTCGGGTACGCAGTATACGGCTGCCATCAAGGCATACGACGCGGCAGGGAATGAGTCCCCGCTCGCGTCGGTGACGTTCCGAGCAAGCGGGACGACGAGTACAACGACCACCACGACGGGCACAACCACCACAACCACAACGACGGGTACCGGAACGACGACGAGCGGTGGCGGTGGTGGAGGTGGTGGTGGCACGACGACCACCGGGACGACCACGGGGACAACGAGTACGACGACCACAACGACCGGCACCGCGACGCTCCGCGTGATCGTACGTGATGCGGCCAGTGCAATGGTGAGCGGCGCGTTCGTGGGGATCGGCTTCCCGGGCGGTGGCGTCGCGTCGCCGACCATGACGACCGGAGCCGATGGGATTGTCGTGTTCTCAAACGTCGCCGCCGGCAGCTACCACCTTGGTATCTCGCCGCCAGCGACGCGCGCGGATCTCGGGTCGGTGACGAACCATCCGGTCGCGCTCGCGATCGGGTCCACGACCGAGACATCGATCGCGCTTCCGGTTCGGACGCAGACAACGACCGCGACCACGGGAGCGACGGCAGCCGCCACGCAGCTCTGCGGGACGGTGTCTGATCCTGATCGGAACATCCTCTCCGGTATCACCGTTGGTCTTTCGCAGAGTGGAACAGGAACCGCGTCGCTCGGGATGAGTGTCGTCACCGGTGCGGACGGTCGGTATTGCTTCGCGAACCTCGCGCCAGGCACGTACGTCGTCGGTGCGATGACGCCTGCGCATCGGATGGATCTCACGCCACCCGGCACCGCTATGGTGTCGCTTGCCGCAGGGACAACTGGGAATCAGGATCTCTTCTTCGGGCGTGCGTCAACCACTACTGTGGTGTCAGGCATTCCATCGCCAACTCCGCAGCCGGTCGCGGCACCGCTCCCAGCGATCGAGCGCTGCGTCCGTGATGCGTTCGGCGCTGACCTCTACGATCGGATGCGCACCGGGAAGTACAAACCGAAGCAGGGGGAGTATGAGCGAGCGAAGCACTGCTTCAACCTCACGGTGATTGTTGACCACCGTCCGGTCGAGACGCCGATCGGTGCGCCAGCGGTCCCGTCGCCCGTCCCGTCCATCATCGTGCTCCCGGGGTCGGTCATCGCTCCGCCGTCGGTGCGGCCGCCCGAGTTCGACGACCGTTGCGAGGTACGTGAGCTCCCACGGGTCAAGCGAGGCGTGCAGCAACTGACGCGCGAGTTCGATCGGATTGATCGTGAGCTCACGCGACTGCGCACGGCGAAAGTTGATGTGCCGACCGACACGGGATTGCTCCTCATCCGTGCGCGCGACCTCCTCTCGCGCGTGGCGAAGGCGACGACGTGCGAGGATGCGTTTGCCGCTGGCGAGGAGCTTCCAGACCTCATGGGGCAGCTCCGCACGAGCATCGACCGAGTGAGTCGCCTCCGGTTTGCGCCGCGCGTGCTCACGTCGTTCGACCGCGAAGTGAAGCGGTTCCTCGACCGGACGCGCACCGGCATCCGTCGGCTCGAACGCGCGAAGTTCACAGTCGCGGAGTTCCAGGGACGCCTCGCGGAGGCGGAGGGACAACTGAAGGAGTGCCGCGCATCTGGAGCGACTGCACTTGCCGTCATTGATCCGGAGCTCTTCGAGGACACGATGCGATCGTGCTTCGAGATCCTCGATGAGGCGCGTGAGATCCAATCGCTCGTTGACGCACTCGCGAATGTCCGAGCATTCCTCACCGGCACCGTCGAGGCGACGCTCCGGAAGGCGAACCGTGTCATCCGCGACCTCGAACGCGCGAAGAAGGACGTGTCGGAGGTGAAGCAGTTCGCTGCCGCGCTCCGGCAGCAGCGCGACGAGGCGCTCGCCGCAGTACGACGCGCGGGGCTCGCGAAGGACGAGCTCGTTGATCTCGTCGAGGACACCATCGCCGCATTCGGCGATCTCGACGATGCGTTCGAGCGCGCACTCGGTACGACGACGTATGAGGAAATCGTCGGGAAAGCGCCACCCCCCGCGATCGCCACTCCGAAGCTCGAAAAATCCACCGAGGAGTTCTTCGAGCGGGAGTAGCACCGCAGCACAGCAACTGCCCCGACGACCGTCGGGGCAGTTCGCTTGTTCAGCTACGTTGCACACGGTACGATCGAAGTGTATGCGTCACGAGAAGAAAATCCTCCCGGTGTACTTCCAGCCGATCCTTGATGGTCGGAAGACGTACGAAGTGCGACTCGCCGATTGGGAGTGCAAGCCCGGTGATGTGCTTGTTCTGCGGGAATGGGATCCCGCGAAGATGACGTACACGGGGCGGACCGTGGAAAAGGACGTGCTATACGTTGGGAAGACAAAGGAATCAACGCATTGGCCCCAAGAAGACATCGACCGCTATGGCTTCCAAATTATCGGGTTCCACTAACCCTCAACCTCGTCATTTCGAGGGAGCGTGGCGACCGAGAAATCTTACATGAAAGTTGGCACTCATTCAGCAGGAGAATCCACGCCTTCAGGATCAGTATCCGAAGCTGCTTGGGTGAGATTTCTCGCGCGGCGCTCGAAATGACGAGAGTTTCTATGGCGAAAACATCAGAAACACTGGTCGATGTCGCAAAAATTCATGAACTCCTCACGCGAGGGGTTGCGGAGGTGTACCCGAGCCGCGAGGCGCTCGAGGCGGTGCTGAAGTCCGGTAAGCGGCTGCGCGTGTACAACGGGATTGACCCAACCGCGACGACACTCCACATCGGGCACCTCGCGTCGCTCCAGAAACTCCGGCAGTTCCAGGAGCTCGGACATGAGGTCATCATGCTCATCGGCGATTTCACCGGCATGATCGGGGACCCGACGGGGAAATCCAAGGCGCGTGTTCCGCTCACACGCGAGCAGGTGGGCGAGAATGCGAAGATGTACCAAGAGCAGGCGTCGTCCGTGCTCGCATTCGTGGGGAAGAATCCCGTGAGCATCCGACGGAACAGCGAATGGTGGGATGAGATGCCGACGAAGCGGTTCCTCGAGATCTGCGGCATCACCACCTCGCAACGGCTCCACGAGCGCGACATGTTTCAAGCACGTATCAGAGACGGCGAGCCGATCAGCGATCGTGAGCTCCAGTACCCGGTGCTCCAGGCATACGATTCCGTTGCGATGGAGGTGGACGTCGAAGTTGGTGGCACGGACCAGACGTTCAACATGCTCATGGGGCGCGAGTTCGTGAAGAAGCTCCAGGGGCGTGAGAAGTTTGTCATCACCGTGCCGCTCCTCGCGGATGCGACTGGCACAAAGATCGGGAAGACCGAGGGGAACATGGTGGAACTCGGTGCGAGCGCGGAGGATCTCTACGGTCAGGCGATGGCGTTGCCAGATGGCGTCATCGCGGCGTGTTTCGAGCAGTGTACGAGCGTGCCGATGGCGAAGGTTGAGGAAGTCCGCAAGCGACTCACGAAGGAGGAGAACCCGCGTGATATCAAGATGGAGCTCGCGCACGAATTTGTCCGCATGCGACACGGCGTAAAGACGGCGGATGCGGCACAGGCGGCATGGTCACGGACATTCCAGCAGCACGAGGTTCCGGTGGATGTGGAAACGAAATCGCTCTCGCAGCTTCGGCTCCGCTCACCGGTGCCGCTCACGACGATTCTCGTGCGCGCCGGATTCGCATCCTCGACGAGCGACGCGCGACGGCTCATCAAGCAGGGCGGGGTGAAGATTGATGGCCAGGTGTTCCGAACCGTTGACGCGATCCTCAACTTTAAGGACCACCCGAACGGCATCCTCATCCAGAAAGGCAAGCGCCACTTCCTGCGAGTCGTCGCGGCGTGAACAGGAAAAAGAAACCCGGCATCTTTTCGTGTTCAAGCGCATCCGCTGGACGGGGTGGTTCTCTTGCGGTTCACTGACTACCGTGGTTCTTTGTACACACGCTACAGTGGAGGTACCTATGGTATCCGTGTGGTCCACCATCCTCGGGGAGCTTCGTAGCGCGATCGGCGTTGCGATGCCGACCGTGGAGCAGATTACCTTCGAAGTGCCGCCGAATCCTACGATGGGTGACGTTGCCGTGCCGTGCTTCGCGCTCGCGCGGCAGCTCAAACAGCCGCCGCCGCAGATTGCTGCGCGGATCGCGGAGGCGCTCGGTGCACATCCGCTCGTGCAGACCGCGACGGTTGCGGGGCCGTACGCGAACATCATGCTTGATGCGAGCGAGGTCGCTGCCCGGGTGCTCGCGGCGGTGGCGGAAGCGGGGGAGCGGTATGGAGGGACGAGTGACGAGGGACGAGTGACGAGGGAACGGATCGTGTTGGAGTTCGTCTCGCCCAATGCGAACAAGCCGCTGCATCTCGGCCATCTGCGCAACGCGTTCCTCGGGGAGGCGATCGCGCGTTTGCTCGAGGCGCGCGGACACCTGGTGTCGCGCGTGTGTCTCGTGAACGACCGCGGCATCCACATCATGAAGTCCATGCTCGCGTACGCGAAGTTCGGGCATGGGTCGACGCCGGAATCCGAGCACATCAAGGGCGATCACTTCGTGGGGAACTGGTACGTCCGGTTTGAGCGGGAGAATAGGCGGATGAGGGATGAGGGAAGAGGGAAGAGGGAAGAGGGGGCTGAGGGAACGTCACTCGAGCAGGAAGCCGTGGAGATGCTTCGGAAGTGGGAGAACGGCGACGTCGAAGTGCGAACGCTCTGGATGACCATGACGGATTGGGTGCTCGCAGGGTTCCGGGAGTCGTATGCCGTGCTGGGTATCGCGTTCGATCGGCAGTACCGCGAGAGTGACATCTACGAGCACGGTCGTCGGATCGTGGCCGATGCGTTCGGCCGCGGGGTGTTCCAGAAGGATGCGAAGGGGAACACCGTTGCGCCACTCAAGGACCGCTTCGCGCTCGATGACAAGGTGGTCGAGCGTGCAGACGGGACGACGGTGTACGCGACGCAGGATCTTGCGCTGGCAGAACGGAAACATCACGATTTCCATCCCGACCGTTCGATCATCATCACGGCGTCAGAACAGGACTACTACTTCCGCCAGCTCTTTGCGATCTTCGATCTCCTCGGAATGCCAGGTGCGGATCGCAATCGGCATCGAAGCTACGGGATGGTCGAACTTCCGGAGGGACGCATGAAGTCCCGCGAGGGGACGGTCGTGGATGCGGATGACCTCATTGGGGAGCTCACGCGGCTCGCGGAGGAGGAGATTCGCAAGCGCGCGGACGCAGTGCCGGGGGAGCCCGCAGCGGGGACGACGGAGCCGGAGGTGCTCGTGAGCGATGCGGCACTCGCGCGCGCGAAGGACATCGCGTTGGCCGCCGTGCGGTTCTACCTCCTCCTCATCACGCCGGAGACGACGGTGACGTTCGATCCAAAGGCATCGCTCGCGTTCACGGGCAAGACCGGGCCGTACGTGCAGTACATGCACGCGCGAATTTGCGCCATCAGGCGCAAAGCGCGCGTGCAGGAATCAGGAATCAAGAGTCAGGAATCAGGGGATCCGACGTTGCTCATCCACCCCACGGAGAAACAATTGCTGCTTCAGATCGCGCGATTCCCGGATGTCATTGCAGCAGCCGCAGACCAACTCGACCCCTCGGGCGTCGTCCAATACCTCTACGACTTCGCGAAGCTGTTTGCGGACTTCTACCGCGATGTGCCGGTGCTCCAACCAGAAAAAGGGTCCGGGACCCTTTCCATGAGCTCCGAGGCGGTATCGGAGCTCCGTGGGGCGCGTCTCGCGCTCTGTGACGCCGTCCGTATCGTGCTCGCCCGGGGCCTCACGCTGCTCGGGATCGCGCCGCTCAGTGAGATGTAGAGAATCTGCGCTCCGTAGAGCGAAGAAATCCGTCATCCACTCCGTGGGCATTGACGCACCAAACCGCGTTCCGCTATCGTTAAGAGTGTTCGTATGACCATCGTCACCATCAGCCAGTATAAGATGCGTGCATGGCACCTCTTCCTCTCGGGAGGGGCGTGTGGTGGCGTGCGAACGTCGTGACGGCACACCAGTGTACACACCGCGCCTCTCCCGAACTCGGGGGAGGCGTTTCGTTTGTGCGATGGGTGGTTCATGGATCGGAGCACACGTGTCTTCGGGTGCGTGTGCTCCGGGCCACGAGCAGGTGGTTGTTCTTTCACCCGTGCGTATCCGAAACGGTTGTTTGCCCGGCCAACCGGACGGATGCATCGGAGGTTCCCATGGTCATGCTGTCTGGAGATGCGGGGGCTGCCCCGAAGACGCTGTTCTCGCGCGCGACGTCCGAACGGTTGGACCGCGTGCGGCGGTACCTCGGCGAGCCGGGCGGTTGCCCGAAGCCGCGCATTCGTGGGCGCGAGGCGACGAAAGCGGCGCTCGCGGAGCTCGGGCTCGTGGATCGAACGGCCTGGCCGCGAAACCGTCCGGCGTACGAGGTCATCGCGCGCTCCTTCCCCGGATTCGATTGGCGTCCGGGTAGGCAGGGCGAGCGCGTGTGGGTGACGTTCACGGAGTACCCGACCGTCGAGGGTGAGACCCCCACGCTCGCCGACCTCTCCGTGGAGTCGCTCCGCACGACGGTGGCGCCCGAGGCGCCGCCGCACATCCAGGTGGATCTCTTCGCGCCGACCATCCAGCAACGGCTCCGCCCGTTGCTCGACATGCGGCGCGCGGAGGATCCGCGGCAGCGAGATCCTCGTGGTGCCGCGCTCGTTCGTGCGCTCGTGGACCTCGGCATCGCCTATCCGCCGCTCCAGGTGGTGGACGCGGTGCGCGCGTGGTGGGAGCGGGCGCTCGCGCAGGAGCCGTCATCGGTCGTCGTCGCGGTGTGTCCGGATTACGCCACGCGCGAGACCGGCGATCCCGAACGACCCGTCGCGTACACGTTCGATGGCCTCAACGGCGGCATCGGACACGTCGCCCGTCGCGCGCTCGGCGCGCTCCCGAAGCTCTGGGAGTGCTTCCGCGCGAACGGCGCCGGGCACGTCCAGTTCGTCGTTGCGATGGCGGATTGCGAGGCGGACGTCGCGGAGAACTGCCAGCGCGTCGGCGTGGGTCGCGAGGAGTTCCGGCAGCGGCTCCGCGAGAGCCAGCAGGCCTTCGCCTCCGCGTGCCCGCCGGGGATGCCGGTCGCGACGCCGCTCCTCACGGAACTCGACCGCGCGGCGTGGGACGATCTCCTCGCGCGCGCCCGCGCTGCCGTCGCGCGGCGGGAGTACGGCCCGCTCGGACTCACGGAGGATGACCTCGGGATCATCGCGCGGGCGCGGCGCTCGCTCTACGAGCGCTGGTACGGTGGTACGGTGGACGCACGCGCGGTGCTTGACGGCCAGGTGCCGGAGTACCTCGCGGCGGGCGACCTCCTGCGTCGGTGCTTCCCGAACGCGCTCATGCTCGGCGCGGACGCCGTTCCGATGGCACCGTTCGCGCAGGGCATCGGCACGACGATCCAGCCCGTGCTGTACCTCCGCGGCGTCGAGTACTGACGCCGGTCCTCACGCACTGCCCGACCACCGCTGGTCGGTGGTCGGGCAGTACCCTTTTTTCTATGTTCATCTCACGCAACAGCGCAAAGCCATTCACCATTCCCGGCGGGGTCACGGGGTTCCTCTACCCCTCGAGCCCGCGTGGAGATCAGACCATCGCCGCCGTCACGCAGGACGGCGTGTACCCCGCTCACGGGTACTCCGTGAACGACGTCGCGACCGAAACAATCTACTGCATTGAGGGGAGCATGACGATTGAAGTGAATGGAGCAACCTTTCCGCTCACACCGGGTGATTGCTTCATGATTTTTCCAGGGACCAAGTACCGCGTCACGGGTACGGGGAGGTCCATTGACTTTATTACACCGGCGTGGGAGAAGAACACGAATCGGATCGTGCCGGTGTGAACGCGACGTCGTATGCCACAACTCTCCTACGCGAGCACGAAGGATAGCGACGCGCGATACCTCGTGCGTGTCGAGATTCCGGACCCATTCTTCCTCCTCGACACCGGTGATCGGACGTACATCTTCCTCGATCACCGTGAGTTCGGTGTGTTCCGGGAACACAACGAGAACCCCGCGATCGAGCTTGTCCTCGTGAACCCGCTCATGGAGGTGGCGCGGGAGATTCCCGGCGACGGGCCAGCTGCGGGGAAGCTCGCGCTCCACATCCTCCGGACGTACGGAGTGCGCGGCGATGCCATTGGGGTGCCGACGAGGTTCCCGCTTGACGTCGCAGATTTCCTGCGAGCGCAGGGGGTGCGACTCACGCCGACGCATCCATTTGTGCCGCAGCGTTTACGAAAGACGAACGAGGAGGTCGCCGCGATCCGCGAGAGTTTGCGGCGGACGCACGAGGCGTTCCGCACCATCGAAGCGATGCTCCGTGAGGCAACGATCGTTGGTGACGCAGTGGAATACCGAGGTGCATCACTCACGAGCGAGACGCTGAAGCGCGCGGCCGAGGAGGCACTCTTCGCGTGCGATATGTTCAACGTCGAGGGCATCATCGTGTCGTGCGGCCCGCACGCTGCGATTCCGCACCACCAAGGGCGCGGGCCCATCATTCCGCACTCGCCGATCGTCTGTGACATCTTTCCTCGCAACCGCGCGAGCGGGTACTTCGCGGACATGACGCGGACGTACATGAAGGGGCAACCATCGTCGGAGCTCGCGCGGATGTACTCGGCGGTGCGCGAGGCGCAGGAGACGGCGATCGCCGCGGTTGCCACCGGTGTGCTCGGCCGCGAGGTCCACGAGCAGGCAGCGTCGGTCTTCCGGCGTCTCGGCTATGATGTCGGGGACCGTGGCTTCACGCACGGCACCGGCCACGGCCTCGGCCTCGACGTGCATGAGGAACCGTTCCTCAACGCGACTGCCGTGACCGCGCTCGAGCCCGGACACGTCGTGACGGTCGAGCCCGGGCTGTACTATTCGGAACGCGGCGGTATTCGCATTGAGGATGTGGTTGTCGTCACTGACAACGGCTGCGAGAACTTGACGCAGTACCCAAAGGAGTTCGTCATCCCATAGGGCTGGTCTGCCCTTGCGCCCCGGCGCGCACGGGGGTATCCTACCGTTATCTGTGTATCCGTCGTATGGATCCCCTCCCCATCCTCGAACGCCTCGTCACCATTCCGAGCTGGAGATCGGCGGATAACCCCGACGTCGAGGCGGGGGTTTCGGAGTACCTCACCGAGCTCATTCAGCAGGAGCTCCCGTGGCTCCACATTGACCACCAGGCGGTCGAGGGGAACCGGTTCAACATCTTTGCGACGGATGGTGCGCCGACCCAGCTCCTCTTCGTCGGTCACCTCGACACGAAACCACCTGGTGGGGAGTGGACGCGACGGGCGACCGGCGAGCGCGTCGGGAACCGCTACTACGGACGCGGGACGGTGGACCCGAAGGGTGGCGTCGCCGCGCTTCTCGCCGCACTCGCAGTCGCCGGAGCGACGAAGGGCGTCGGCGTGCTCCTCTACTGCGATGAGGTGTACGACTGCCACGGCATGCGCACGTTCCTCGCCGAGGTCCGCAGTCGCGTGCGTCCATCGTTCGCCATTGCGATGCAACCAACGAAGCTCCGCATCTGGAACGGCTGCCGCGGGGTCGGAGAGTTCCGCCCAATCGTCCGCGGGAAGCCGGGGTTCGCCGCGACGCCATTGAGCGGCGGCCGGAGCGCGCTCACCGCATTCGTCGGTGGCATGCGCGCGCTCGATGCGTTTCTCGAATCGCGCGCGAACTCCGCGTTCGGGCGCATGACGGTGAACGTCGCCGCGCTTCGCTGTGGACAGTCGCGTGGCCGCCACGATGGGCGCGAGGTACTCGGGGAGGAGCGGAACATCATCCCGGACTACGCGGAGGGGGTCATCGAAGTGCGGACGTCTCCCGGCGTGGACCTCGATGCGTGCGTCGCCGCGTTCGACGGCGGCGTCGTCGCCGCAGGCGGCCGACTCGATGGCACGATGAAGCGAATTGATTTCCACGGGTACCACGTCCCGCCGGAGCAACTCAGCCCGCTCGCTGATGCGATCGCTGCCGTGCTCGGTCGTCCAGCAGAGTTCGAGGCGCTCGAGGCGCACGGGTACTCTGACGCGCAACTCCTCAACGACCAGCTTGACGTGCCGACCGCGATGTTCGGGCCGTCCGGCGGGAACTACCACGCGGCTGATGAATTCGTCGAGCTCGAGAGTATCGGGCAGGTCCAGGCGGTGCTCGAACGAGTTCTCAAGCCGTACCGCGTCGGCGCATCGACGGTTGCGACGACTGCTCGTTCCCGCGCTCGCGTGGCGTCGTGAGGTCTCCAAGGGTAAAAGGAAACGTCCAGCCCTCAGGAAGGGCTGGACGTCGTGATGTCGTGCGACGGTGTCGCTATCGGGATCGAGTGCGCACCCCCCAGAGGGGGAGCGGCTT